>JAYTRG010000018.1:0-5545 GCA_043746305.1 Candidatus Parcubacteria bacterium | reverse complement strand
TGGATGAGGCGCTCAAGTTGGGAAGCAAACGTACCAAGGATAATCCGACCCGGTGTTTCAGCAATTATTTTTGCGAGATTTTCTAAGACGACGCTCTCTGAGATAGACCAGCCTTGGCGCTCGACATTGGTGGAGTCCATCATGAGCATCAAGACTTTTCGGTTTTTGAATACCGAAAATTCTTTTACTTCGCCCGCAGAGGGTACGCCGTTGTCATGATCGAGTTTAATGTCGCCGGTATGCACCACGTCGCCCCATGGGGTTTCTATAATCACGCCCATGGAGTCGGGTACCGTGTGGGTGACATTGAAAAAGTCTATGGTAGAGCCGCCGAGGTGAATGGTTTCGTCTTCTTCAACTTCGCGAATCACGATAGGTGCTGAGGTAGTGAATTCTTCCTGGCGCTTTTTGATGATTTCGGCGGTGAGGCGGCGCGTATAAATGGTAGGGTTGCCAATGCGCTCGATGATGTAAGGAATCGCGCCGACGTGATCGAGGTGGCCGTGTGTGATGAGGATACCGCGTATTTTGTCGCGACGCTCTTCAAGATAGCTCGTGTTCGGCAAAATGTAGTCGATTCCTGGAGTTTCTGGCTCCGAAAATTGAAAGCCTGCATCGATGATAAAGATGTCGCGCTCCGTTTCAACCGCAACCATATTGCGTCCAATTTCTTCTACCCCGCCGAGAGGGATGATGCGCACTACGTCGGGCGCAACTGGCGCGATGTTTTCGCTTTTTCCCTGCTGTCTGTCGGAGGGCGTTGCGTGTTCGAGACGAAGTTTGCCTGGACGGCGTGGGGGCCGTGCTTGGCCGCCAAAGGAGCGCCTACCTCCGCCGGCTCTGTCGCGCCGTTGAGGCGGACGATTGCTAAGCTGGCGCTGGGGGTGTGACCCTGTGTTTATAGATCGAGCGTTCGACTGTGGCGCACGCGACTGTGAAGACGGTCGGGAGTCCTGGGGTGATTCTGGTGATGGCATATTTTAATGATTAATCTAATAATTAATAACGATTTGAAGAAAATATTTTCCAGATGCTTTCGGTGCTCATATACCACGCGGTTATGTTTTCAAATCTGTCGGACGGAGTTGCAAGAGAACCAATTTGGACTCCTTTGAGAGCTGCGGGAGACACATACAGAAAGTCGGGCGCGTAGAGAAATACTGCGGGATGATCGTTGAGGAGGAGTGTTTGGAATTGTGTATAAAGGGCTTCGCGCAGCGCAGGGTCGGCGGTGCCGCGCGCCTGGTTCAGCAGCGCATCGGTTTTGGTGTTTGCATAGAGAGCCAGATTGAGACCCGGATCATTGCGCTGCGAGGAATGCCAGAAGGCATAGAGGTCGAGCTCAGGGCCAACCACTTCACCAAAGAGGAGCGCGTCGTAGTTGCGAGGCCGAATCACACCAGTGTTGAGGTCCGCAAGGGGATATATTTGCAGCGTTACCTGTACCCCGAGTTGTTTCCATACCGATACAATCGCTTTTGCGGTTGCAATCAACTCGGGCTGATTGGCGGTCGCGAGCGTGAACGTCAGTGTTTGCTTATTTTTCTTCCACGTCGTCTCGGCGCTTGAAGTTGCTTCATGCAATACCCACCCTGCTTTTGTAAGAATACCGCGTGCTTCGTCGAGATTTATAGATAGCTGTGAAGTGGTGGCGTTTAATGCAATCGGTTGCGGGGTGGCGGGATGCGAGTCGTTGAGTGTACCAGAGGGAATGGGGCCAGATAGGATTTGTGCGCGACCTTCGAGTGTGTTTTGCACGAGCGATTGCTTGTCGAGGACCGCGTCTAGCGCCTGTCGAACACCATCATCGGCGAGAACGGAATTATGTGATTGATTAAAGAATATGCCGAAAACGCGTGGCAGAGCTGCTTGGGAAAGAAGCAGGTCAGTTCTATGAATGTTGGCCACGTCATCTGCGGGCAGTGCCGCTACAGCGTTTATTTCTCTCTTGTTGAGGCCTTGCATAAGCGCGGTGTTATCAGGATAAAAAACAAATACGATATGCGAAAGAAACGGCTGGTCGAGCGCGTATTTGTCGAATGCCGAAAGTTCATAGCGGGACGCCGCACCGGTTGCATCGGTTACTATAGTGCTAATTCGGTACGGCCCGCTCCCAATAGGGTGTGTGTTGAGCGGACTAAACGCAAATTCCTCGGCGGAAACCTTTTTCCAAAGATGTTTGGGCAAAATGCCAAGTGTTGCGTCTTCCATAAATGGGGCATAGGCATGAGGAAGCGTAAAAACTACGGTGCGCGCGTCTGGTGTGCTCACTTGTACGCCCGTCCAGTCTGCGCGATGCGCAGAGCCAATTGTAGGATCGAGCGCTTTTTGAATGGTAAATGCCACGTCATCGCTCGTAACAGGCGCGCCGTCTTGAAAGAGCGCGTTCGGGCGGATGGTAAATGTGTAGGTGCGGCCGTCGTTTGATACTGTGTAGTTTTGGGCCAAGTCTGGTACAAAAGAGCCGTCCGGCATCGCCCGCATGAGACCTGAGTAAACAAGGGCTGATAGATCTTGATCCGGCTGCGAAAGCGTGATGAGGGGATTGATAAATCGAGCAGGGCCGATTTCCCCTTCGGTGAGCACGCCGCCCGCAACAGGAACGGTGACACTCACTAAAGCGTTTACTGAACTCAGGAGTACCAGCGTAGTTAGCGCAAGCGTGCTGGAGAGTATATAGAGAACGAGACGTTCGCTTGGAGAAAAAGCAGCAAGAGCGGCGTTCAATCGATCAAAAATACCTAGACGGAGAGGTTTGACGAAAATACTTAACAGGCCGTTTTGAGCTGAGCGGCGTGCTTTTAAAGATTCACGCTTTGGCGTGATGTCGACATATAGATCCCATAGATCATCCATGTATGATTTCATAATGAAAATTATCCGAACAAATGCCCCTAGCCATTGCTGCAAGCTGCTTGCTTATGCACCGATGGCGCTGAGACCTAATGCCGCAAGTGCAGAAACCGTGAAGAGGATCCCAAGCACGATGGTGGCATTAAAAAGTGTCTTCTCCAGTCCGCGACGCGTATGAAAGCCTGAGCTAAAGTTATCGGCACCGAACGCACCGCCAAGAGACGCTCCCGTTCGTTGCAGCAAAATCGACGCCATCAAGCAAATCGCGAGGATTATCTGCATGTACGGCAGTACCGAGTGGAGGAGACCCATTGCAAAAGAGGGTAGCATATTGGCAATCCCGATGCAAATTTCGCGAGCACTTTTGCGCGCAGAGATTTTATGAATCGAGATAGTAGAGCAGTCAACTTGACCAAGGCACTATATCTCGCTTATTATTGCACTCGACGGATTTGTGCGAATACCGCGCAAATCAGCGGAAAACCATTGTTTTTTATAAACCTAATTTTTTTTCTATGGCAAATGAGAAAAAGATGAACGTGCAGCCCCTCTCAGACAGGGTGTTGGTTAAGAGAGAAGAGAAAGAGCTCGAAAAGTCTGCGAGCGGCATTATCATTCCCGACACAGCGCAAAAAGAAAAGTCGAAGGTAGGCACCGTTGTTGCAGCGGGCCCTGGCCGAGTGTCAGACGAAGGCAGGCTTGTCGCCACCACCATTAAGATAGGAACCAAGGTCGTCTTTAATGCCGGATGGGACAACGAGGTAGATATGGGTGAGAAAGACGAAGAGTACTTTCTTGTAAAAGAGAGCGATATTCTCGCAATTATCAAATGATCGACTAGTGACTAACCATTAGCGGCTAATAACTATTCAACTATGGCAAAAGAAGTAATTTTTGACGAAAAAGTGCGCACAGCGCTTAAGCGCGGTGTGGATATTGTTGCAAATACAGTAAAGGTGACGCTCGGACCTAAGGGTAGGAACGTCGCTCTTGCAAAGAGCTGGGGCGGCCCCACTATTACGAACGACGGCGTTTCGATTGCAAAAGAGATTGAGCTTGCCGACAAGTTTGAAAACATGGGCGCGGCGATAGTAAAAGAAGTAGCAACGAAAACCAATGACAAAGCTGGTGATGGCACCACCACTGCGGTTGTTCTCACGCAGGCAATAGTCCGCGAAGGTCTTAAGCGCACTGCGCTCGGCGCCAACGCCATGATGGTGCGGCGTGGCATCGAAGCGGCAGTTGTAGACGCCGTAGCCGAGCTGAAGAAACTCTCTCGCGAAGTAAAAGGCAAAAACGACATTCGCCAAGTAGCCACTATTTCCGCCGAAAGCGAAGAGCTTGGCAATATCATTGCCGAAGTAGTAGAAAAAGTAGGCAAGGACGGCGTTATTACTGTTGAGGAAGCTCAGAACACCGAAATCGGATACGAGTATGTTGAGGGGATGGAGTTTGATCGCGGCTATGTATCGGCCTACATGGTTACCAACGCTGAGCGCATGGAGGCAGAAGCACGTGACGTCCCCATTCTCATTACCGACAAAAAAATCTCAAGCATAAAAGAAATTCTTCCGATACTTGAAAAAGTAGCCCAAAGCGGCAAGAAGGAACTCGTGATTGTGGCCGACGATGTTGACGGCGAGGCACTCACTACCTTCATCATTAATAAACTGAAAGGCGGATTCAATGTGCTTGCAGTAAAAGCGCCTGGCTACGGCGACCGAAAGAAAGAAATGCTGATAGATATTGCCCTTACCACCGGCGGCCAGCTCATCTCCGAGGATCTCGGCCTCAAGCTTGAAAACACTGAACTCAATCAACTTGGAAAAGCCAATCGAGTTGTAGCTACCAAAGACTCAACTGTAATCGTGGGCGGCAAGGGTAAGAAGGGTGAAATAGAAAACCGCGTTTCGCAGCTTCGCACGCAGATAGAGAACACCGAGTCGAAGTTTGACAAAGAGAAGCTTGAGGAGCGCATTGCCAAGCTCACGGGAGGCGTTGCGGTAATTCGCGTGGGAGCAGCCACCGAAACCGAAATGAAGTATCTCAAAGACAAGATTGAGGATGCGGTTAACGCCACCAAGGCCGCAATTGCCGAGGGAATTGTCCCAGGAGGTGGCGCGGCTCTTGCTAAAGTGGCGGCAAAGCTTTATGCAAAAGCAGAGAACGGAAAGATGCACGATGAGTACGCCGTAGGATATCGTATTCTTGTTTCTGCCTTGCAGGCTCCGCTGCTTCAGATTTGCAAAAATGCTGGTCGCGAGGATGGCGCCGTGATTTTGAAAGAAACCATGAAAGCGAATGCAATGGGCTTCGATGCTTCAAAAGAAGAAATGGTAGATATGTTTGAAGCGGGTATTATTGATCCGCTGAAAGTAACCCGCTTGGGAGTTGAGAACGCAGCCTCAGCCTCAGCCGTACTGCTCACTACAGAAGCGGCAGTTGCAGATATTCCAGAGGAGAAGAAAGCTATGCCCGGCATGCCAGGAGGCATGGGCGGGATGGGTGACATGGATTAGGGGAACGATCCGCTTGACATAAGAACGGATTGCACAAAACCCGCTGTTTGCGGGTTTTGTGCATGGTGCTATACTTTTTGCATATGACTATTTGGATTATTTTGGGCATTCTAGCGATTATTCTTGTTTGGTTCGCGTCTGCGTATAATGGTTTTGTAAAACTGACGCAGCGC
>JAYTRG010000017.1:0-13682 GCA_043746305.1 Candidatus Parcubacteria bacterium | reverse complement strand
CGCCCACACCCTTTGATCGAGGACAGGAATGAACACGAGATCTGCGTCGATCCCCACTTCCTCTTCCATGCAAATCTCCACATCATACATCGGTCGCCAGCTGCTTGCGATACGATAAAGCATATATTTGCTGATGCCTTTACCGCCACGGCGATATGCGCCGATGAGGTAAATTTTTTTACCCAATTTCTGTGTCATCTTGTTCTCAATGTGCATACGTCACATGAGCGCGACGCACCAGGTTCGTGACATCTCATCTATCGGCCTGGAATCTATTTCGAAAATTTCGACGCAGATTCCAAACGGCAGACTCTAACTAAAACAGCCTCCCTTATGAGGAGGCTGTTTGCTTTTGTTCTTTGGTTATGAACGCATGCAAGCAGCCCCCTGTCTAAGGAAGTTCTGACGAAGGCCAAAGCCTTTAATCTGCGAGCATGTACTCATAAATCGAGTATAAAGGGAGTGGAGTAATTGTCAATAAAGGCATTATGTTAGAGAAAATGCTGTGGATAGCCTGGGGAGAAAAGTGGGGAATACGCTCGGTTGACTAGGTCATTCATTTTGATAGTATGCGCTTACGCACGCTCTGTGCGTATTTCTTTCTCGACCGATGTCTGTGTGGCCTAGCGAACCATATTAAGCAAGCATTTGTTCGCAAGAAAAACCGGAGCAACCTAAACGCGTTGGCAAACAATTTAATAACGGCTACTATTTAGTCGCTAGTAGCTTTTTACCAAAAACGAAAGAAGGTTGCGCTGTACAGGATGTAAGCGTAGCATTATTTCGCAAAATTATATGGCAGAAGAATTTAATCGTTCGAAGCCGCACGTAAACGTAGGAACCATTGGTCACGTCGACCACGGAAAAACCACCCTTACGGCGGCAATCCTTGCAGTCTTAAACAAGGCAGGAGGTGGATACGTGGCCCAAACAAAGGGCGTCGAGGACATAGATAAAGCGCCTGAAGAGAAAGCGCGAGGCATTACCATATCGCTCTCGCACTCCGAGTACGAGACACCAAAGCGTCACTACGCACACGTAGACGCTCCTGGCCACGCCGACTACATCAAGAACATGATTACGGGAGCTGCACAGATGGACGGCGCTATTCTCGTTGTTGCCGCATCAGACGGTGTGATGCCACAGACTCGTGAGCACATTCTCCTTGCAAAACAGGTAGGCGTGCCAAAGATCGTGGTATTTCTCAACAAGGTAGACCAGGTGGATGACAAAGATCTCATCGACCTGGTAGAAGAGGAGGTGCGTGATTTGCTCACTAAACACGATTTCGACGGCGCAAACGTACCGGTCATTCGTGGATCAGGTCTTAAGGCACTCGAAAACCCAGCTCCAGGCAATGAGTGGAGCGATAAGGTAATCGAACTCGCAAAGGCGCTCGACGAGTACATCCCAGAGCCAGTGCGAGAGCTCGACAAGCCATTCCTTATGCCAATCGAAGACGTGTTCTCAATTGAAGGCCGCGGCACTGTGGTGACCGGTAGAATTGAGCGCGGCATTGTAAAAGTAGGTGAGGAAGTGGAGATTGTGGGTATCAAAGATACAGCCAAGACAACCGTCACGGGTGTTGAGATGTTCAACAAATCTCTGAAAGAAGGCCAAGCTGGCGACAATGCAGGAGTACTCTTGCGCGGCACTAAAAAAGAAGACGTGCATCGAGGCCAAGTACTCTGCAAAACGGGTACAGTAAAGCCGCACACCGAATTTGAGGCTGAGGTCTACATTCTTACCAAGGAGGAAGGTGGACGCCATACGCCATTTTTCTCTGGCTACAAGCCACAGTTCTACATAAGAACCACCGACGTTACCGGAGAGGTAACGCTCAAGGAGGGCGTAGAAATGGTGATGCCGGGTGACGACGCAACCTTTAAGGTGAAGCTCGTTGGCCCTATTGCTATGGAAGAGAAGATGCGTTTTGCTATCCGTGAAGGAGGTAAGACCGTTGGCGCTGGAGTTGTGACGAAGATAGTTGCGTAATTCCTACCCAACTTGCCGAAAAGCAAGAAAACCCGCCCTTGTGGCGGGTTTTCTTTGTCGTCAGCTTAGAAGCGTATTACTGGAACCACTTCGTAAACCATCCGAAGACGCTGAAGGAGTTTTCATACGCTTGCACGAAAGCATCTATCTTAATCTGTGAGTCTTCGAGCACTTTAACCTGAGCCGAGAGCTCTGCCTTATCAGATTCGCTGGTGGCCTGAGAAAGAAGGGTCTTGAGCTGATCAATATTATTCTGGGTCGTGACCATCTCACCGCGCAGCTGGCCAAGACTTTTGTAATCGCTACCGAAGAAGAATGCGCTAATTCCGCTCTTAGCTTCTATTTTCGCGATTGCACTGGCTGAAGTGCTTGCCGAGTCTTGCTGGGCCATAGCTACCGCGCGTATTTGAGTGCCTATGCTGCCCTCGCGGTTAGCAACCCCAAGAAGCGTCTGCACGAACGATGCAACAGCACTGCGATGCGATTCGGCAGCGAGTTGTCCATTAGTCTTTGTATCGGTATTGGTAGCGTTTCCATGCGTAGCTGTTTTTGCTGCTGTGCTCGTCGTGTTGTCACGCTCCGCCGTTTGCGCGGTAGAGCTAGTTGCATTTCCGCGCACAGCCGTTTGCGCTGTTGCATTAGTTGGATTGCCCTCTGCCTGTACTTCGACGTTTGCGTATGCGTTTGCGCGTATCGCTCCAATTCCGACGCCCTGCGCCGAGGCAACAGAGAACAGTCCTGCCGAAGCGAGGAGTGCAATCGAGAAAAGCGATGTTATTTTAGATTTCATACTGAACTTATATTTATTTAATAATTAAGCCTGAGGTGGCAATATTATACCACTAGTACTATGACGTTGATAGGGCTGGATTATTACCTATGTGGTAGTACTCAAAAAAGGGGCGGTGGTGGCGAGGTTTTTAATCGCTTAGTCATCATGCTGCTATTTGGATGGATCAATCATTTTATTTATTTTTCCCAAATGTCATAAAAGGCCTTAAACTTCCGATTCTCTCGGCGGCACAAGTAGACAAATGGATCGCGGTATCCTTGACCCACTACAAAACACATTGAAGAACTCCCAAGCAGCATGCTTATTGCGACTGCTTTAATCACTCTTCGCAGGAAGAGGATGCAAATTATTACCAAAGAGAGCTGCTCCTCGATACCCCTAGTTTCAATCGTGACCTTGCAGCTTGGAGCCTTTGGTACAACACCGAGCGTGTTCACCATACCTTCGTCAACAAACTCTCTCCCATTCAGTTCATGCTATCCGTAGACCCGTCGACATTACCGGCGGAGTGCAAACGAGAGCGGCCGTATACACGAGCTTTCTATTTAAGCGCATATGCTGTAAGTTCTCTTGGTGGCGAAAGATGAAATAACAGTTCGCTTTGACGATGTCTCGTTTGAGCGAGGGCGCGCTAAGCCGATACTCGAGGAGGTGAATTTTTCGGTGCGTCGGGGGATGAAGATGACGCTCATGGGACAAAATGGGGCAGGGAAGAGCACCATTTTTGGCCTCATCACTCGTCTTATTGAGCCCGAGTCGGGCGAGATTCATATTGCGCACGGATTATCCATTGCGACCGCGCGGCAGGTTATTCCACGTCCAGAGCTCAGACTCACGGTACGAGAGTTTTTTGAAAAAATGTTTCCGCACAAAGTGTACGATATTGATCCAAGGATAGATACGGCGCTTGAGATAGTGCATCTCGTTGCGCCCAAGGATCGGCTTGTAGGATCTTTTTCTGGCGGCCAGCAGGCGCGGCTCTTGCTCGCCTCAGCGCTCATACAAAACCCCGACCTGTTGCTTCTCGATGAGCCGACCAATAATCTCGACAAAGAGGGGATCGCGCACCTTACTCAATTTTTAGTCGAGTATGACAAAACTTGCATCGTGATATCGCACGATGCCGACTTTCTAAACGCGTTTACCAAGGGAGTCTTGTATCTTGATGTGCATACGCGCAAGGTGGAGCAGTATGTGGGTAATTATTTCAACGTGGTCGCTCAAATAGCAGATAGAGTGGAGAAGGAAAACATGAAGAATGCGCAGCTTGCCAAAACTGCGCAGGCCAACAAAGAAAAAGCGAACTTTTTTGCAAACAAGGGCGGACAGCTGCGACTTGTAGCGAAACGCATGCGCGCGAAAGCCGATGAGGCAGAAGAGGCCATGGTGGACGTGCGGCGAGAAGACAAAACCATCAGGAAATTCACCATCCCATCGCAGGAGGAGCTTCGCGGCGAGGTACTGCACATTTCCTCATATAAACGAATACGTGACCACAAAGCGAAGATTGTGAAAAAAGAACTCTCACTCAAAAAGAATCAGCACCTTTTCTTGAAGGGCCCCAACGGCATCGGAAAATCTTCGCTTCTTGAATCACTCGCGAATCGCCAAGCGGAGGGAGCGAGTGTTCCGGAGAATGTGAGGATAGGGTACTACCGACAAGACTTCTCCAACCTCGATTTCGAGCGTACGGTGCATGATGAACTCATTAAGGTGATGGAAAAACAGTACGAAGAAACACTTCGCGCAACAGCAGCGGGTTTTCTTATTTCGAATGATTTGATGCAGACAAAAATTGGTCATCTCTCGGAAGGGCAAAAGGGCTTGGTGGCGTTTGCGCGACTTGTTTTGATGAAGCCGGGGCTTCTGATTCTCGATGAGCCGACCAATCACATAAACTTTCGCCATATTCCCGTAATAGCGGAGGCGCTCGACTCCTACGAGGGGACAATGGTGCTTGTGTCCCATGTGCCTGAGTTTGTAGCTAAGATACGCCTCGATGAGGTACTTGATCTTGAGAAGTCGAGCTAAACTCTCTTACGACGGAGCTTACAGGCTCGAATACAGCGAGGCCTAGGAGTTATTCGAGGCGAATGAGAATTTCAGGTATATCGCTTAATACGTGCATGTACATGAGTGAGGCAATGAATGAATGTCTGCGTGAAATACAGGCTCACGCTCCTTGAAAAAGAACGTGCCGAACTGGGAGAGAAACCCGAAGAGGAACTTGAAGATCTTATCTCTATCTATGAGCACATAGGATCACTCTTCAATGTAGCCGGAGTATAGAAACTTAGGTGCATGCTATAGTAGGTGCGATGAGCACGAGCACGCAATTCATGCTCGCAACCGCGGGAGCCCTCCTCTTTGGAGCTTTCGGGTATTTTGTTTTGCCCGGTATTCTCGAAAAAGTAGATCGACCGAGTGCCGTAGCAGATTCAATGGTACATTCTGCCACGACAGGCGTCTCCACAGCAGTGCCCACGGCAGCTGGTTTGTCACCGCTTGACGAGCCGCTTCCCGCCGCAACCTCTAAACTTCAGCGTACATCGCTCGCTGAGCTTACGGGCGCTGGTTCGCATGTAGCTTCGGGAACCGTCATGGTGATTGCTGTCGGAAGTACGACCTACATTCGCTATGAGAGGCTTGAAACCGCAAATGGTCCGGATATGCACGTGTATCTCTCGAAGAACTTAACCGCAAATAGCAGCGGTGTCGATTTAGGACCCATTAAGACGACGAGCGGTAATGTCAACTACGAGATACCTGCCCAGACCACGGTAGAAGAGTACTCCTATGTGCTTATGTGGAGTAAATCATACGGAGTGCTCTTCAACTACGCCAAGATCTGGTAATTTCGGCCTTTGCCGCCCGCGGCTCTTGCCTTTTTACTGGCGATAGTGCATACTCCGCGAACGTTCTATGGCAGAGAAAGCAGCAATAAAAGCCCCTAAAAAGGGGAAGAAATCGGATGGAGCGCCGTCGCGCTTGCGCATTCGAGTTGTCGCCTATGAGCACGCCATTTTAGACAACGCGGTAAAGCAGATAATAGATGTTGCGGCGAGGCACAACGCTGAGGTGGTGGGTCCGGTACCGCTCCCTATCGATATCAAGAAATACACTGTAAACCGCTCCTCCTTTATAGACAAAGATTCCCGTGAACAATTTGAAATGCGTATCCACAAGCGCATGATCGACATTTTGAACCCAGCTCCAAAAGTTATTGAGGCACTTACTAATATCGACCTACCGTCTGGAGTATCGATAGACGTAAAGATGATGTAAGTACGGTTTTTTGCGCTGCACTTGAGTTGTGCATTTGTACACACCACTGTTTCGTGAGAGGCAGTATTGCCGCTCGCTAAATGTATAATCTAGGAATGGTTGAAGATCATTTTGCTCATAGCAGGCTTCCGCCTCGGCCGCCTTCTAAGCGTCCGCTTCAAATCATAATCGTGGTGGTAGTGCTTATTTCTGCCGCTGCTCTTGCTGTTGCGTATGGTCCGATGCTCTCGGCATCACCTACTCCCATGCGCATATCGGTTAATGAACCGCAACAAAAAGTACAAACAGTTGAACCCATTACGCAAAGTCAAAAGTAGGCATTGCTCGCGCAGGTGGAAGGAGATGTTGTCGCCATAACTTCAGCCAGCCCCTACTCTGCTTCTGGAACGCAAACATCAAGTAGCATAGGTACGCAAACTACCTTTACGCTTACGTGCCTTGGTCAAGACGGAACAACTCAAAGTTGGAGCACTACCGTAGGGCTTTCACCTTCGTTTGAGGAGCGCTAATTACTTAGCTTGTCTTTTGAGCATATATTTAATTTGCTCGAGAACGTCGGCCGGACTTACCTTGGCTTTTATGAGGTATGCGTGTGCGCCGCGCATATGCACCTCCAGTTTTGCTACGTCTGATTCTTCGCTCGTCATGACAATAACGGGAGGTAGACGTAGTTTATAGGATGCCTCTTGCAAAAAGGTGAGACCGTCAACCTCGGGCATAATGAGATCAAGTATGATGACTATCGGTTTGAGACCGCCTGCCAGCGTATCGAATGCTTCGCGGCCGTTGCGACATGTGACTACTGCGTAGCCTGCGCGCTCAAATTTTACTCGATACAAATCCGCGAGAACCGCATCATCGTCTACAATAAGAATGGTTTTTACTTCGCTCATGCAAGAAGCATAGCATCGACTTATAAAAAAATCCGGCGCACTATGGCACCGGAAATATAAGTTTGTTCGAGCTCGTTATCCGCAGCCACGGGCCGATTACGTCAGTTGCAACTTGTGCAAGCTGAGCATCGCTCAGGTTATGGCCAGCGCCACGGATTGTCCACACCAATTTTTTTATTACCCTCCCGGTTATGTTCCGAGAGGCTTGCGCAGTCACCAGATTGTCATTTTCCGAAATCAAAAACAGTATCGATCCAGAAAATGCGCGCAGTGCGGCATTCATGCGCGTATGACTCGCCGCATTGGTAGCGCGCCAGACAATTAACCGTTGGTGTGCCTCAGGCACATCAATCCAGCGACTAAGGGGAGTCGACGCGTATCCTTTGTCTGGATAGGCAGCAATGGCATGGAGTATCATGCCAGCAAAGCGCCGCTCTTTGCTGAGGAGTATTGCGACATAACTTCCTGCCGAAGTTCCTGCGATATAGATGCAAGAGGTATCGACAGCAGGATTGTTCGCAATCACGTCGTATTCAGCGCGTGCCGCCTCAAACATTTGAGCTCGCGTGATATGTGGCGCATGCTGCAACGCCCTGCCGCTCCAAGGCATTTCAGGATTAAACGCCTCGAAGCCGCTTTGCTGCGCCACATCGGCTGCCGAGCTCCATGTTGAAGGACTGCCGCCCCAGCCGTGGAGAAACAACACTGCGGGTTTTTTGCCCTCTGTCCCACATGCTAAAGCGCTCCACGAGTGGAACGCCAGAAAGAACACCCACAACAACCAACGCATTTCAGTATCCTTTCAGGAAAGTTGTGAACTATAATTATGCAATAATTTATATAAAAATCAAGTTTAACGATTTTTTTGCTTTTGTGTGCAGTGGTGGATGAACATGGGCGAATGAAATCAGTATTTTTTACTGCCGCTTTTTGTATAAATAAAAAAAGTAAGACGGCGCTGGCTGAGGAGTACCAAACGCCGCCTATAAGCAGTCCATTGGCCCGTTGGACTCAAAGTAGAGTATGCACGGAACCGTTGGATTTGCAAGTCAACTGGTGAGTGGCTGGCCAGCCACTCACCAGTCTTCGAGAGTCACGGATGCTACTGATTTTTCAGCCTCACCCGTCAGATATGCTTACTCACGCGATAGGCAAGCGTGCGTAATTGGGCACACCTTTGTGCACGGCCGCTCCGCAGTGGATTGATTCACTTTTGAAGCGGTGGGAGTAGAACGGTCGCCCGTCCCCTTTTCCTCCGAGCGAGCAGGCAAGGCCATCGCCGATAGTATGACGATGGTAGTCAGTAGCAGTAGGTATCGCATGGTAATCTCCTCATTCTCACGCGATAGGGCGCCTTGCGTTGCGCCGTCGAAACGGACGCTACGCGCAGCTCGACCCGGTGATATCCTAGAATTTTTTGACATAAAAGTCAAAATATGTCACCAATTATTTGACTAAATTCAAAATATAGTGCATTTTGTTTGTAGGCAAAATAGATTGTGGCAATTGGGCCACAGTCGCCTCATAAGGGACCAAAATCATGCCCATCGCTAGTCGGAGGGGCTTCACTGCCCTGGTGTTGCTGATAGGCGGAATTGTCCTCGCCATCGGGCCTGCCCGTGCGCAGGAAAAGTTGCCGCTCGTCTCTGAGACGAACGTCCACCGGGTGGACGTTGTCGACGCAGCGAACGGTACGCCGAAAATCGGCGCGCCGGAGTTTGCGTACCGCGAAGGGAATCAGGTGAACTGGTTTACCAGCGCAGAAAATTGCGGCTTCCACACGACTAACCGGCAAAAATATCCAGACGTCGACGCCGGGATGCAGCTCGCCTTTTTTGGGGCCGACATCGTTGCGCGGTTCCCGAACGGCGTGCACAATCCATTGTTGGGTAAGGTGGCGGCAGGCACCTCGGTGTACACCACCTACCACGGAGCAATGTTCGGTTTCAGCTCGTACGCCAATTTCGCCGCCTTCGAGATGAATCCGGAGAAATACATGCTTCCGGCGGGCGGGTATTGCCTGCGCGCCATGTCTGGCGATAATGTTGTGCCCGGCGATCCGAACAACGTGTTTTGGATTGCGTCGGCGCGCACGTGGTCGGTATACGGCAGCCCAAACGGGCCGGCGGCCATGGCCAAAATGACCCCAGCGCAACAGCGCGATGTCTTGCGGCTTGCCGTTCAAAATTACCGCCGCAAGACCGGCCTCGAAAATCCGGACACCAGCGGCAACATGGCGTCGTTGCGCTAAACGCAACAACGACATTCACCTATATGCAGGACGGACCAAACATCCGTCCTGTTTTTATAAGCAGGATTCCAAGATATACAGTAAAATACCGAAATGAGTCAATTCGATCTCCATACAAAAGCGGGCATCGAAAAAGAAATCCGGCATCATGTTGAAAAAATACTCCAAACGCAAGACGAAGATGGAATGATTCCATCTATGATTGAGTGGACGGGGAGGGAAGTGCAACGAAAAAAAGATATTCCGCGTCAGGCCATGGCCACCATGGCGCTTTTTTTTGCGAATCAACTTGTCCCGTCACTCGCTGTTACAAAGAGCCTCGATCTTTCGTTGCATTATGTGCTTAACAATCTTGATGAAGAAGAGGAGTTAGCAAAAATATATACTTTTCTTTATTTGGCGCTCGGTGCAATATATGCGAATACTGAGCCACAGTTGTATATCACCTCATTCCAAAGATTGCTTTCTGCTCAGCTGTTCTCACAACCAATTGCGGTAAATCTGTACCTCCGATTATCGGGGCTTTTGCCGGAATCATTGCCTCAGGCAACCTACATCACGGAGATGATGCGATATCATCTTTCGCTCACGCCACGCTCCGGTAGGTTTTTCGATTATGCCGATGTGCTCGTCTGGGGTAAGGAATTGGAATCAGGTCTCGCCAAAAGGGAATACGACTACCTTGTGGACCACCTATCGAATGGATGGTTGTGGTACGAAAAACATGGACCGCGCGCAACGGCTTCGGTGATGGGAAAAATATTCGAAGTATTTTCGTACTACGAAAAGAATTTGGAACACTCAGATGAGCTGTACAACCAGATCATGAGTCATACGGCAACAAGCGAGTATGCCAAGCAAACGCTCGGAGAGTACTCGAGCCACATTCTTTCAGAAGAAAACACGCTTGTCGTAGACGATGCACATATGCACGTGCTGGCAGGGCTTTGTTATCGATACGATAGATTCTCTGTATGATTAATATGGTCCGCAAATCTCTCGGCTTTTACACTCGCTTTGAAACTGGCGAAAGTTTTTTTAGGCAGTACGCGCGCTCAACTATTGACATGCAATCCCCTGGAGGGATAACAGCGGCTCATACGATAGCGCTGTCTGAGACGCATAAAAAACTCATTGTAGTTGCGCAGCAGCAGAACATTCTCCATAAAGATATTGGACATGTGCGTGCGCTCCATCTCTCGCCCATGGTTCATTATTACGATGTGGGTCTCAAAACCATCAATGGCCTCGTTACATCTCGTGGCACATCGCTCACGCTCGATGAGGCGGTGGCGCGCGCCTTTGGGGAAATGTATGAGCGGGTGGCGATGCGATACCCATTGGAAGATGATTCTATATTCAGCAAAAGCGTGCGACAGCTCATGTCGTCCAATGTTCCGTTCATGAACCTTGCTGCCATGCCGCAGCCGACACAGCTTCAGAAAGATACATATCCAGATATGCGATGGGATCAAGACTCGCAATTTGGCTGGACAACCGCCAAGAATATTTTTTCCGGCGCGCAAACGGCAGTACCTGCTCAGCTGGTCTATTTTGGTTATACAAAAAATCAGCACGAACCTATACTTTGCGAGAAAAATACGCATGGTTTGGGAGCCGGCTACACCTATGAACAAGCTCTCGAAAGCGCAGCTGCGGAGGTAATCCAGCGTCATTCCTTCTTCTCTTTTTGGTACGCGCATGTAGCGCCTCCTCGCATTCAGTACCGCAGTGTACTTGCAAGTACGCGCGCGTCTCTTTCGTGTAGGAAAATACTTGCAGCGACACTCGAGTATGGATTCACCATGTACCTGCTCGACTGTACGCTTGAGAAAGGTATTCCATCCGTATGTACTATACTTACCAAGCCAGGCCTGGGTTGGTTTGTCGGCATGTCTACATCACCTCGATACGACAGTGCAATCGAACGAAGCATATCGGAGGCGCTTTCTGTGTACACGTGGGCAATGCAAAGACCCTTTGATGAAAAGGGGTACACTATTTTTGCGCCCTACACCATGCGAGGTTTGTTTTGCGACAACGGAATTACCGACATTGTGCGCGTACATTCTTGGACGCAAGAAGAAACGGCACGCCACGGAGCGTTTTTTCTGCAGGGGCAAGAAAGAACATTCGACTCACTTACCAAAAAAGATATGTCAGTCTTTTTGTCGCTCGAGAAACTGACTGGCGGCACAGCCTACGTAAAAGCTGCCAGCCAAACCTACCTCACTCAGATAGGGTTTCATTCAGTTCGTATCATCGCGCCGTCGCTTTATAGACTTTCTCTCTTCGAGCGCTTGTCTGTTCCGGTTTTGAATAAACAACCTCCTGCAAATACGTACCCGCACCCGTTTCCGTAGTGTTTCAATCGATTCAAAATTTTGCCCAAATGTCTGTCTGAGGTATCTGTGGTAAATCAATTCTACCGAGTCGTCGAAATTCCTCAGCCCACTCTTTTGATTTAGAATCACCCATCCTGATAGTGGTGGGCAGTAGACTTGGCGTATCGATTGGAAGGTTGAGCAAGCGGTGCACGCGGGAAATAACAGATTCAAAATCACCCAATAACTCTTCATATGTTATGCGCAGTGGAGAAATTCCGTGCAAGTTGAAATATGATTCCCAATATGCGTTCGATCGTTCGATGCGCCGCAAACATGTCTCTATGCCTAAGTGGTGGAATTGTACAAATGCCGCTTTGCCCACGCCGTCGGTATAGCGTGTCCACTCGCCGGTCACGTTTGCCCGAAAATATGAAACTGCTTGCGCTACCTTATCGTTGCGAGTGAGAAATATATACCGCACATTTGGGAAGATATGGTCAATCGCGCTATAAAGCGTACTCACTGGCAACCCCATGTACTCGGCAATTTTTTCAACAAAAAACCCGGTATGATGTGCGGGTAACTTCAATCCGGCGACTCCGTTTTGTGTCGTTATAGTCTCGAACATCTTTGGTATAAACTCTTCGTCCTTGCCAAGGCCAAGTCGCTGTATTGTATATAGCTGATTAAGCAGCGGCGGATTAAAGAACTCGGCGGGGTTTCCGGTGATGCCGGTTTGCATGAGCGAAGAGCAGAGCATAGTGCTGCCTGTTCGAGGGCTACAACAAATAATGTATGAGTTTTTTGGTTGCATAGCAATCAGCAGACGAGCGGCTCTCGCATTTTTTTATAAAGCAAAAATGTGGATACGGCGAGCAGGGTAATGCCGAGCGCCTGCATAGCGTACCCGCCGATAGCAGGAACAGCCGCAACAGTCGTTGCTCCGATATTGGCAAGAAACACGCTTACAACGAGTGTACCGCATGACGCGCAGCCAAATCCGAGTATTGATGTGATAAATCCTATTGCTCCGGCGGCTGAACTTATAGGAAGTGCCGATCGGCGCAGTAATCGGTATTGCATGAAAAGGGCGATGTTTATTCCCGTGAGGAGAGACACAACAATTATATAAGCTTGTGTTGGTGCATCGGCATCAAATAAGGCGAGTAAAAGCAGGGAAGCAACCGATGTAAATGCACCGGTAAAGGTGGAAGCAGTAGCCGCTATCTGCATTGCGAGGCCAAAAGTGGGAATCCAGGTAAGTATGAGAAAAAGTAAAAGAGCTATTGTAAATGATGATGCTGCTAGTCGCCATGAAAATAACCCAAGCATAGCAAATTATAACAATTTTTTGGCGGACACTCTTATGCAAGTGTCCGCCAATTGGGGCATTTATTTTTTGTCCATCGAGTCGATTGGGTTGGGGAACACCACTCCCCAAGCACTGCCGCTCTCCGGTTGATATTCGCCGCAGAGGTGGCCAGCATTTGTCGCTGGGCACATATGGATTGTATAGATTGATCCACTCGGCAACAAGACTTTGAATGCCCCATTCGTGAGGATGGGGGAGTTAAAGGGTTGTACCACTGCATAGACTTTCAGTAATCCTGTGACGTGAACTTTGTCCATGCTCGTAATTTCCAGGGTCCCAGGATAGGCCCCTGCCGTTACAAATGGATTGCTGCCGACCGCAGCTGATGTCAGCGGCGAGAATTCACCGTCCGGGCCCTTGGGTACGGATTCCGCGCAACCGCTCAATAAGAAAAAGCAGGTGATGATCACCATTAGCGAACGCATCGTCTCTCTCCTCGAGATTAGTGGCCAGGACAATCCCACCACTGATTTAAATTATCTATTAGTAATATAGGTTTGTCAATGCTACCGCTTTTGCGGTATTTGCGGCACTTTGTTATACACAAGTATACAACTTTAAATACATTGAATGTGCTGTACAATGAAAGCATGGCGGTGGAACAAGGAGCAAGCAGAATAACGATTGTGAGGATAACTGTTGCAGCTGCGGTGTTTATTTTTGGAGTTTTAGTGCTTGCGGTATTCCCCACGATTTGGATCTCAAAGTTTTTTGGAAGTAAATCACCCATTAGCATGAGCGATACAGGTATTGCACATGCGGATGC
>JAYTRG010000016.1:0-6986 GCA_043746305.1 Candidatus Parcubacteria bacterium | reverse complement strand
GTTTCAGTGAAGGCCTCAACGTGCGCCAGCGCTACTCAGTTTGTCTCATACGGCGTTCACTTTGATAGCACGAGCGGCAACAATAAGCAGTATATTCTTTTTGCCGACTGTAATGGTGATGGGGTGTACGAGAGCGGCACGGATTATCTTGCAAATACTTTTACCATAACCCGCAATTATTCCATAAAGGATTTATGTGTCACCAATAGTGGCGCCGAGGTATGCGGGCAGCACGTTGTCGACATGATGTTTCAGCGCCCTGAGCCAGATGCAAAAATTTCGTGGACTGACAGCAGCGGCAATCAACAAGCATGTTTAAATGGAGGAGTGTGCGCCGATGCCGCTAGAGTCATTATGCGATCACCCCAGGGTGATACAAGGAGCATAATTGTTGAAAATAACGGGCAAATATCTGTTTCGTCGAGTTAATATGAATTTAGTACACCGGTCGTTACCTAAATTACAAAAGAAAAGCGTGGAAGCTGGCTTCACGCTCGTGGAGATGATAGTAGCTATAGCGCTTTTTGCAATTGTGATGCTGGTTTCGGTCGGTGCTCTTCTGTCGCTCTCTGCTGCCAATAAAAAAGCACAAGCGCTGCAGTCGGTTATGAACAATCTCAACATTTCGCTCGATAGTTTGGTGCGAAACTTGCGCATGGGTAAGGATTATCATTGCGGTACGAGTGGTGGTTCGTATGTGGGCGGTGGCGCAGACGATTGTATTGCAGGCGATACTATGATGACGTTTTCTTGCAATACCTCAGTACCAAGCTGTATGCCGGGAGCGCGGTGGTCATATCGCCTCAACGCCGGTGGATACATTGAGCGTTCGCTGCAAAACGGAGATGTTGGCACATGGCATCAAATCACCGCGCCTGAAGTATCCGTTACCCTTTTAAAATTTTACGTGACTGGTACCACAAAAGGTGACGGCGTGGAGCCCAAGGTAATCGTAGAAATCGAAGGAAGCGCTGGCGGCGCTTCTGCGCGCAGTAACAGCACCTTTCATATTCAAGCAACCGCTGTGCAGCGCGAATTAGATCTATGAATACCCTATTCCAGAAAAAGTTTTTTTGTATGCTGGCTTCTCTTCGGAATGAAGCAGGTATCTCACGAAGAGGCTTCACTCTTATCGAAACGCTCGCTGCTGTCACGCTACTTATAGTTTCAATCGTTTCGCCGATGATTCTAACCGAGCGTTCTCTCACCTCGGCGTACTATGCGCGCGATCAGATTACTTCCTTTTATCTTGCGCAGGAGGCGGTAGAAGCTATTCACCAAATACGCGACAATAATATTTTGAAGATTGCTAAAAATCTTAATAGCGGCGTTACGCTATTTGATGGAGTACCAGTATCTTCGAGCTGTTCGGGCACTCAAACGTATTTCACTGTTGACGCTACACAAACGAATGCGGCGAACGTCATAGCAAACGTCAATTGCGGCACATCAGCAAGTGCATGTCCGGCGCTTCAAACAAGCGGTGGATTGTACGGGTATGGGAGCGGATGGACGAATACCAACTTTACCCGTTCGGTGTATGCATGCTACACAGATTCATCGCAAAACGAAGTGTACCTATCGGTCACTGTTTCATGGCAAACAAGCGCGCTGCAGGCGCGATCCTTTACCTTAACCGAAAATTTATATCGATGGATACAAGACGGAAGTGGCGTATGAACAATATGCATGTAAAAAAAATACTATCTTCATCTTCGGCAAAAAAAGGCTTCACACTCCTTTTGGCCGCGCTCGTATCCTCCGTAGTACTCTCGATTGGAGCAGCTGTTTATGCCATATCCTTTAAGCAAGTGCAGCTTTCCTCAGTAGGGCGTGATTCTCAGTTTGCGTTTTATGCGGCGGATACGGCAGCAGAGTGCGGTTTGTTTTGGGATTTTAGAAGCGATCTTCGTGGCGGAATCACTTTTGCAACCTCGTCTGCAAGCAATAACAGCAATTCGCTGACGACGGTTACATGTAACGGACAAACGGTCAACGTGTACGTGATTGCATCTGCCGCCGCTGCCGCTACCTCCACTTTTTATTATTCGCCAGCATTTGACGCTACTCATGGTCATTGTGCAGAGGTAACTGTGACAAAATACTATAATTCAACGTCGCGCGGCATCAACACAACCATGCATGCCGACGGTTATTCAACCGTAGTTTCAGGTACGCCTGCTCAACAGGCACTTTCTTGCACGCCCTCTTCTGTATCGGGCGACCCTGCTCCCATTCCTGCCGCCGTAGCCGCCGATAACGTGTCGCTCCAGCGCACGGTTGAGCTCAAATATTAACGCTTTGCGGCGCTCTCACGAGGCGGTAAGCTGTAGGCAATGGTGATACCTTCGGATGTGCGAGAGCGTCATAAAAAATTGCTCTTTGCAATTAATCGCTATCGGACGCTCTATCATGTGTACGACAAGGAAGAGATTTCGCCGGAAGCGCTCGACTCTTTGAAACATGAGATTGCGGAGCTAGAAACTGCGTACCCTGATTTGATAACGCCGAATTCACCTACACAGCGTGTAGCTGGGAAGCCCCTGTCTGCGTTTAAAAAAGTGCCTCACAAGGTGGCGCAGTGGTCGTTTAATGATGCGTTCTCACCGGAAGAAATGCGAGAGTGGGACGCGCGCCTCAAGCGTTTTCTTGCGGGAGTGGCGCCTAGCTATGTATGCGAACTCAAGATAGATGGACTCAAAATCATTTTGGAGTATGAGAAGGGGTTGCTTAGAGTCGCAGCTACTCGTGGCGATGGCGACGTGGGAGAGGACGTGACGCATAACATACACACTATTGAAAGTGTCCCGCTCACCTTGGAGCGACCCATAGATATAATTGTGGAGGGTGAAGTATGGATGTCGACGCAAGGTCTTGAAGAGCTCAACAAGAGACAAATCGCAACCGGGAAAGAGCCGTTTGCTAATCCTCGCAACGCGGCAGCTGGCGCAGTACGGCAGCTTGATCCAAAGGTAGCTGCGTCGCGCAGGCTCGATGTGTTCATATACGACGTGGCACAAACCTCAGAGGCTTTCCCTCGAACGCAATGGGAAGAACTTGCATATCTTCGCGCACTTGGTTTTAAGGTAAATTCGCACTGCGAAAAGGCGAGCACCATTGAAGAGGCGATTGCATTTTGGCAAACATGGAAAAGCAAAGGGCGAAAACAGGGATATTGGATAGATGGCGTGGTAGTGAAGGTAAACGAGCGAGTATATGAGGAGCGATTGGGTTACACCGGAAAAGCACCGCGTTTTGCTATAGCGTTTAAGTTTCCGGCAGAACAGGTAACCACTCGAGTCGAAGACATTGTGTTTCAGGTGGGCCGCACAGGCGTGGTGACGCCGGTGGCGCATCTTATGCCTGTTTCTGTCGCTGGCACTACTGTCTCGCGCGCAACCTTGCACAACGAAGACGAAATTAAGCGGCTGGACGTGCGAGTTGGCGATACAGTGATACTCCAAAAGGCAGGGGACGTGATTCCGAAAATTGTGCAAGTGCTACCAGAGATGAGGCCCAAAAAATCCAAACCGTTTATCTGGCCCTCGCGCGTCATCGAGTGTGGAGGCGACGGAGTAATAGATCGCATACCTGGTCAGGCAGCGTGGCGTTGTGTTGATAAAAATTCGTTTGCCATACTGAGGCGGAAATTTTACCAGTTTGTCGGGAAAAGCGCACTCAACATAGAAGGGTTTGGAAAAAAAACGGTAGACCAGCTACTCGACGAAGGGCTGATCACGAATTTTGATGACATATATTCGCTGCAAGAAGGAGACCTTTTGACTCTTTCAGGCTTTGCAAAACTGAGCGCTGCAAAGCTTATTGCGTCGATTCAGGCGCATCGCTCGGTAGAACTCGCAAAGTTGCTGGTAGGACTTTCTCTCCCTCACGTGGGAGAGGAGACAGCTATTTTGCTTGCGGAGCATTTTAAATCTCTCAAGCACCTTGAGCGAGCGGCAGAGGATGAGCTCGATGCCATTGATGGCATTGGCCCCATTGTGGCCCCCGCGGTAGTGGAATGGTTTACGCGTACAGAAAATGTAAGTCTTATAGAACGGCTCGCTGCAATGCTCACGATTTCGAATCGAAGATATGCGTCCGGCAAAAAAATACTCTCGCTCAGCGGCGCATCTTTTGTTATAACAGGAACGCTTGCATCTATGAGCCGAGACGAAGCAAAAGAGAAAATCCGCGCGCTTGGCGGGAGTGTTGCAAGCTCGGTATCAAAAAAGACCAGGTATCTTATTGCAGGAGAGAACCCTGGCTCGAAGTTGGCGGACGCCAAAAAATTTGGCGTTGCAATCCTTACCGAGGACGGATTTTTACAGCTCGTTTGATACTACTGAACGAGCAACGCACCTTTTAGCCGCATATTAGTATTGTGGACGCTGTTTTTGTGAACGCACACTTCGCTGTATAGTGTGCCGATGGAGGTAGATGTACAAGCACTCGCAACCCTTTCTCGTCTTGCAGTAAGCAACAGCGAAATCGAAAAGCTCAAAGGAGAGCTTCCTGAGATACTCGATTTTATCGACATTATCCAAAAAGCCGATGTTTCCGCGATAGACCGCAATCCACCGTTACGTAACGTGATGCGTGAAGATAGCGAGCCGCATGAGAGTGGCATGTATACCGAACGATTGTTGAGGGAGGCGCCTGCGGTAAAGGGAAACAGGTTGGTAGTAAAACAGGTGGTGACGCGCAAACGATAGTATGGACGTATCAAAATTCACTATCGCGAGTGCGCGGAAGGCGCTCGATGCAAAAGAATATTCGGCGGTAGAGCTAACCGATGCATATATGAAAAACATTCAATTGAAAGATGGCGAGATACACGCCTATCTTGAGGTTTGGGAAAAACAAGCGAAGGAGGAGGCAAAGCACGCCGATGTAGTAATTGGGCGCGGCGAAAGCGCGCCTCTTACGGGAATTCCGCTTGCAATAAAAGATAATATTTTAATCGAAGGCCGCGTCGCAAGCGCTGCATCAAGAATTTTAGAAAAGTATCATGCTACGTATGATGCGACTGTCATTCTAAAGCTAAAAGCGCAGGGCGTGGTTTTTTTGGGCCGTACCAACATGGATGAGTTTGCGCTCGGTGGTTCAACAGAAAATTCTGCATATGGCCCCACCAAAAATCCGCATGACCTTACGCGCGTGCCCGGCGGCACCTCCGGCGGTTCGGCGGCGGCAGTCGCGGCTCACATGGCTCTCGGTGCGCTCGGGTCGGATACCGGCGGATCCATTCGGCAGCCGAGTGCGTTTTGCGGAGTTGTGGGACTCAAACCTACGTATGGCGCTGTTTCGCGTTTTGGTCTTATGGCCGCGGCCTCATCGCTGGATCAAATAGGCACTATTGCAAAAAATGTGGAAGACGTGAAAGTGATCTTCGAGGCTATTGCGGGGCACGATGCACACGATTCAACTTCATTACCCGACAAACCAGTGCACGCATCGAAGCCAAAAACTATTGGCGTTCCGCGCGCGTTTCTCAAAGAGGGTGTCGAATCCGATGTGCTCGACGCCTTTGAAGATACGCTCACAATGCTGCGCACCATGGGCTATCGTGTTGTTGATATTGAACTATCATCGCTCCAGTATGCGCTCGCAACGTACTACATCATTAATCCTGCCGAAGTTTCCACAAACCTCGCGCGGTATGATGGTATTCGATACGGCCTCTCAGTCGCGGGTGATTCAATAGACGAAGTGTACAAAAAAAGCAGGGGAGCGGGCTTTGGAAGAGAAACGCGGCGGCGTATTTTGGTGGGAGCGTTCGTGCTTTCCGCAGGGTATGCCGACGCATACTATAGGAAGGCGCGCGCGGTGCGCGATGTGATTCGGAGCGATTTTGCCGCTGCATTTGAGAATGTGGATGCAATCGCTCTTCCGACGAGTCCGATAGCACCGTGGAAGCTTGGCGAAAAAGCCGATCCTGTTTCGCTCTATGCGGCCGATATATTTACTGTTCCGCTCAACCTTGCCGGACTTCCCGGCATCTCTATTCCTTCGGGAAGCGTAATGCGCGATTCTATGCAGCTTCCGGTTGGCTTTCAGCTCATAGCTGCACATAGGGCAGAGGATACGTTGTTCCATCTTGGCGCTGCTCTAGAAAATAATCGCTGAGGGCGAGGTATAATTCGGCGATGAATCCTCCAGTGGCATCGCTTAATGCAGCACCTGATATAGGAACTGGTTTTGGCGCAATTTTCCACTTGGTGGGACAAATTGTTTTTGGTTGGTTTCCAGCAACCGTAATGGTGCTTGCCAACACCAGTAACCCCCCTGCCGGAGTTGGTTTTTCGGCAGTGCAAGCGGGCGGTCCTGCCACAGCACAGGACGCTGCCAACTACATACACATCACGGCCGACCCCGGCGTCTACGCGGCGCTTGTGCATGATTGGGAGGTGTGGACGGCGCTCTCGCTTTTTATATCGCTGCTCCTCATGGCGCTTTTGGTGTATTGCGTTATTCGTATTTTGCAGATTCGTCAACACGAAAACGAGAAGTGGGAAATTGCGCAACAGGTGCCAGAAACGCAAACAGTATCGAAGTCTTTGATGCGCTGGCAGCGCATTGTGGACGAGGTGGGGAGTGAGAGCGAGCAAAATTGGCGGCTCGCAATTTTGGAAGCCGACATCATGCTTGGCGATTTGCTTGATTCACTTGGCTATAAGGGAGATACCATGGCAGATAAGATGCGGGGCATTAGCACAGAACATTTCAACACTATCGATATGGCGTGGGAGGCGCATCGGGCACGCAACAAAATTGCGCACGAAGGTCTTAAGGAACCGCTTTCGTCGCGCGATGCGCTGCGAATCATCGGACTTTATGAGCGGGTCTTCCGGGAATTTAAGTTTCTCGAATAGCAAATTTGGAATGAAGGTGTTTTCGTGATAATTTGTCGAGAGCGGGGTAGAGCAGAAGTAGCTCGTCAGGCTCATAACCTGGAGGTCGCAGGTGCAATTCCTGCCCCCGCAACA
>JAYTRG010000015.1:0-7836 GCA_043746305.1 Candidatus Parcubacteria bacterium | reverse complement strand
GTAGACCCGCTTGAGTTCAATATGCCCTTCGAGCGCTTTTTAAATCCGGAACGGCCAAGCGCTCCCGACATCGACATGGACATTGCCGACAACCGCCGCGACGACCTTATCGCCTACGCAAGACAAAAATACGGCGACGATCACGTGGTGCAAATTGGCACCTTTGGCACGATGATGGCACGTGCTGCCGTACGCGACGTCGCGCGCGCGCTCGGTCACCCGTATGCGCTCGGCGACAAACTGGCCAAAACGATTCCGTTTGGCAAGCAGGGTTTTCCGGTTACTATTGCCGGCTCACTCGAGGAAGTGCCGGAACTAAAGGAAATGTACGAACGTGATGCCGACGCGCGCGAAATACTCGACCTCGCCCGCAAAATAGAGGGCAACTCGCGACACGTGGGCGTGCATGCTGCCGGCGTAGTCATTGCACCGCGTCCTGTGGTCGAGTATTCACCCATCCAGCCCGATCCAAAAGGCGGCAAGACTATTACGCAATACGATATGTACTCCATTTGTGACGAGTACGGCGGCGTGGGGCTCCTCAAGTTCGACTTCCTCGGCCTCACCAACCTCTCCGTATTGGCCGACGCGGTGGCACGCGTAAAAGCGCGACTCAATGTAGTGGTAAATTTAGAGCGCATCCCTCTCGACGATAGAAAAGTGTTCGACATGCTCACACGCGGCGAAACCTTAGGAGTGTTTCAAATGGCAGGCAGCGGCATGACAACCTACCTCAAAGAGCTCCAGCCATCGGTGGTACATGATCTCAACGCCATGGTTGCGCTCTACAGACCTGGGCCCATGGCATTTATCCCCGACTACATCGAGCGCAAGAAAAATCCGGCCAAGGTACGCTATCTCGACCCACGCCTCGAGGCCATTTTAAAGCCTACCTACGGCATTCTTATTTACCAGGACGACGTCATGATGATTGCGGTACAGCTTGCAGGCTATAGCTGGGGCGAGGCAGATAAGTTCCGTAAAGCGATGGGCAAAAAAATACCGGCTGAGATGAAGCAACAGAAAGACCACTTCCTCTCTGGCTGTATTGAGCACGGCATGAAACAGGAAGCCGCCCAGCGCCTCTGGGATCAGATTGAAACCTTTGCAGCCTATGGTTTCAATAAAGCGCACGCCGCGAGCTATGGAAATTTGGCGTACAAAACCGCCTACATGAAGGCCAACTTTCCGGTAGATTATATGGCAGCAGTCTTGACCGCAGACTCGGGCGACGTAGAAAAAATATCGGAGACCGTTGCGGAGTGCGCTCGCTTGGGAATCTCGGTGCTACCGCCATCGATAAGCGAGAGCGAGGGCAACTTTACGGTAGTTCAATCCGAGCAAGTTAGAGGACTTGATAAAAACGCAATCCGATTTGGACTGTACTCGATAAAAAACTTTGGCACGGGAGTAGCCGACTCAATCGTGGCGGCAAGGCAAGGCGAGCCGTTCAAAGATCTGAGCGATTTCCTCTCACGTGTTGGAGATAAAAACCTCAACAAAAAATCACTCGAGGCACTGGCGCAAAGCGGCGCGCTCGATGAATTTGGGGAACGTGGAGCACTCATGTCAAACATAGAGATCTTACTCAGCTTTCACAAAGAACATCAAAAGGCGCCCTCAGACCAAGGTTCGCTCTTTAGCGGAGCGGCCTTAAAGGCCGCTCCGCTAAAGCTCCCTCCCGCGCCGAAAGCCACTCTCGACCAAAAACTCTCATGGGAAAAAGAGCTGCTCGGACTCTACATATCAGGCCACCCTCTCGACAAACACAAAGCAAAGCTAAGCAACCAAAAGACTACCATCAAGCACGCCAAAGAAAACCTGCGCGGTGCTGAGACAGTGATAGCCGGCTTTGTGGAAAACGTGCAGAGCATTCTCACAAAAAAAGGCGAGCGTATGGCATTTCTCAAGCTCTCCGACTTCTCCGGAGATATCGAAGTGGTTGTATTCCCGCGCACACTCAAAGAACACGAAACGCTGCTTGTGCCGGGCCTCTGTATCATGCTGAAGGGCCGTGTCTCGGAGCGCAACGGTATCCCAAGTTTTGTCGCTGAAAAAGTGAAGGGACTTTGATTTTGCTCTCCCTCAATACTATTGCTATCATCTCCACATGGAAGAAGAGAACAAGATGGACGAACGCGATCACAAAAGACTTGGCCGCGAGCTCGGCCTCTTTGCTTTTTCCAGCTCTGTAGGCAAAGGACTACCTTTGTTTCTTCCCAAAGGCGCAACCATTCGCCGCGAATTGGAGCGCTGGATAGTCGATGAGGAGATACAGCGTGGCTACCAGCACGTATACACGCCCGATATCGCGAAGCTAGACCTCTACCGAAAAAGCGGCCATTATCCACACTACAAGGAGAGCATGTACGCGCCAATTGAGATAGATGACGAAGAGTTCATGCTCCGTCCTATGACCTGCCCACATCACTTTGAGATGTATCTCTCAAAGCCCCGCAGCTACCGCGAGCTCCCAATGCGCATCGCTGAACTCGCAAAACTCTACCGCTACGAGCAATCGGGCGAACTGATGGGTCTCCAAAGAGTGCGCTCATTTTGTCTTTCCGACGCACACATCATCTGCGCTTCCGAAGAACAAGCCGGAGAAGAAATTACGAGCGCACTCGACCTCATCGAATACGCGTCCTCCGTCTTTGGTCTCAAGTATGGCACCGACTACCACTTCCGCCTCTCGCTGGGAGACAAGGGCAATACCGAAAAATACTACGAGAACGACGCTGCATGGGAAAAAGGCGAGGCCCTTTTGCGCGCGCTTCTCAAAAAACGCGGTGCCGACTTTGTAGAAGCAAAAGACGAAGCGGCGTTTTACGGCCCCAAGATTGACGTGCAAATGAAAAACGTCAACGACAAAGAAGACACCGCCTTTACGGTGCAGTACGACTTCTGTATGCCGGACAAATTCGACCTCACCTACGTGGGACAAGACGGAAAAGAACATCGCGCTTTTGTGGTACACCGCTCCTCCATCGGCGCCATCGAGCGCCTCATGGCATTCCTTATAGAAAAATATGCAGGCGCCTTTCCGCTCTGGCTTAGTCCTATGCAAGTGACGGTGCTTCCTGTTTCTGAAAAACAAGCCGCTTATGCGAGCACTATTCTAGAATCACTTCGCAGAGCAGGTATCCGAGTAGAGCTTGATGCCGGTAACGATTCTCTCGGCAAGCGAATACGTGCCGCAAAAACAGAGAAGGTGCCGTACCTCATCGTAGTCGGCGACACAGAAATGCAAGACGAAACCGCAACGCTCGAAGGCCGACGTGGAAATAAAGAAGCCCTTCCCCTGACAGAAATCATCCTCCGACTTAAAGCAGAAATTGAGTCGAAAGCGCAATAGCAGCGCTAGCGCGGAATATCTTTTTTATCGGCATGTAGATAGAATGCCACCGTCGTTCCTTTGCCTTCTTTTGAATTAATACGAAGTGCCGTACCGTGTTTTTCTAAGATATTTTTTGCCAAATAAAAACCCAACCCTGAGCCGTCGGGGTGCATATGTCGCGCCCGTTCACTACGATAAAATTTATTAAAGATCTGCGCTTTTTCGCTTTCAGAAATACCAATACCTGTGTCTTGGACACTCACCTCAATGCCGGGACCTCCTGTAGCTACAGATACCAGCACATGCCCCCCAGAGGGCGTATAATCTATGGCATTGGCAATCAAATCAAAGACAACGAGCGACAGTCGCTCAGTGTCTGCGTACACGTTAGGCATATTCGGTTGCGGTTGAAACACGAGGGAAATCTGCCGCCTATCGGATAGTGGCTTGAAATCCTGAGTAATTTTTGCCACGATAGGTGCCACGTCGACTACTTCCATTACATACCCAGATGTTCCTTCTTCTACAGCCGCACCTAAAAGCAGATGCTCTATAATGAGACGCGTCCGATGCAGGGTGCCATCAATCGCCACCAAAAGATTTTTCTTATCAATCTCACTTGTTTTATCGGAGCGCAAGTCTCCTACGGCCCACAAAAGCTCTGAGAGCGGCGTGCGCAATTGATGCCCTACCGTCGTAAGAAATATAGATCGTTGAGAGTCCGTAGAATCTGCTTTTCCGCGCATGGCCTGAAACTCCAGAGTCGCATATCCCATTTGTCTTCCTATTTCTCCGAGCTCATCTCGACCAAACGATGGCAACACAGGCACCCGCTGAAACCCTCTCGCTCGCAGCTCGCGCAAAAAAGTCAGGAGCCTGCGGGCGCGGCGAGTGAAAAAAAAGTGGAATAACGCAAGCCCAAGCACGAGAGACATCGTAATAGACACTGCGTACAGCACCAAGTCGAGCGAAACAGTAACTCCAAAACGAGCGATACCAACACCATGCAACTGATCGATAAAGGAACTGACTGATGCGGGCAATACATGTGCATATGCACCCAGTAAAAGACAAACTGGGAGCAGTGCGATGCTCAGTATAAAAAGCGGCTTCAAAAAAAGAAGTGACGCTAACGCTACGGTCGATTGTGCGTGATTATCGTTAAGTCTCTCTTGATTCATCCAAGCAACACCTTCACCCGAGCTGCAATAGCGCTCGGCGTTGAATCAGATTTTTTTATGAATTCTTTTACTCCATAGGAAGCGGCTTTCTCCATGTCTTCTGAGGCTCCTAAGTTGCTGACTATCAGCACGACCGTCGCTGCCGTATCAATGTCGGCTCGTATTGCCTCCAAAACCTCATACCCGTTTTTAACAGGCATCAATATATCAAGAAGGAGTAGATCGGGCTTCCATTGCTTCACTTGCTCAACTGCAGCACCGCCATCAAATGTTGCTCGCGTATCGAACCCTTCTTCTTGTAGGCGCTTCACCATCAACTGTGAGAGAAGCTGATCATCTTCCGCAACGAGGACTTTTTTATTCATAGTTACATCCTAGCACAGGAAAATTAGGAGCATGGACACTTTGACTCTGTCCTGTGTAAAACAACAAGCCGCCCCTCGGGGCGGCTTGTTGTTCACTTTGGACGCCTTGCGGCGAGCGGCACTCAATCTTGATTTACTCTCTTGCAATCACAATTCGAGGAGCGCCGTTCGTGGTATCGTGGCTCATCGAGTCGGTGGTTGGGCGATATTTCTCTGAAGAAAACGCAGCTACTTCAGCAAGCTCCTCATCGTTAAGCACGCTTGGAGTTCGAAGAACTGATATCTGACTCTTGAATACCTCGCGCACCTCGGCAGTATCGAGCGCGTTTTTGCTCTTACTGCCAGCAAAGGCAAACGTAAGACCAGGCACAAAGTAAACCAGAATGTACGCTGCTGCTGCTGCAAGGGCAAAGAGCGCCGTCCAGTACATCGCATTTCCTACCGGTCCAAAGTCGAAACCTGTATACGGAATTTGGGTAAGAGTTACAGAAGGTGTAATTACTGGTGCAACTTGAATCGGAGTTGCGGTGTAGATTGGCGTCCGAACAGGAGCTATGTAGCCACCGCCATAGTTTGTCGTTGCCTGGCAAGTCGCGCTGCCGCCAGGGCCATAAACTGTCATGGTGTAAGTGGTGTAACCCTGAGGGTATACGAGCTGCGTACCCTGAGGCGAAACCGTGCCTACGTTTGGCGAGATATACGCCGAGGTCACGTTCTGCGAATTCCAGTTGAGAGTAACCGACTGAGTACCGTATCCAGTCGCGTATCCGCCGGAGGCATAGATACTGCAGCTTGGCGTAGGAAGCGTTGCTTGCACAAGTTGCTGAGGCGCACCCACGTTAATAACTGGTGCAAAGGTGTTGGTAATCGCACCGGTAGATGCTGTGTTCGTGTTGGTTATCGGGGCCACCGTAGCCGTTGCGGTATTCGTGTTGGTCGGTTTGTTGGTAACCGTAAACGATGGGGCGTTGACGTTAGTATTAGATGTATACGATGGAGTTGCGGGAGATGATGCAACGCCATACATTGCTCCACTCTGACGAGATGTACTGTACCCACCACCTACAGAATAGGTAGGAGTGTACTGAACACCGTAGCTCGGCGTATAACCGTAGGAAAGTGGTGCGCTGCCCATGGAATAGACAGGCGAGGATGAGTAGCAACCGCAAGGGGAGCTGTAGTATGGGGTGGATTGTGAGTAGGTAGAATTGGTGTAGTCGGTATAACCGGCACTCGGGCTCGTGTAATTAGTATATCCTGGGCTCAAGTTTGTGTAATCGGTATAACCTGCGCTCGGCGATGTATAGTTGGTGTAACCAGCGCTCGGACTTGAATAATTGGTATATCCAGCACTTGGAGAAGTGTAATCTGTATATCCGGCACTCGGGGTAGAGTAGTCGGTGTACCCTGCGCTCGTTCCTGAGGAGTAGTCAGTATAGCCAATATTGCCATCCAACTGAGCAAAAGCAGCAACTGGCGCAATGGTCATCGCGAAAGCAAATACTGCTCCTGCTATCGAAGTATTTTTTATAATGTTTTTCATAGTAGCTATTAGTAGGCTATATTGAACTATTAATGATTTGTAAACAAGGTGAATTATAAAGATAATTTTCCATTTGTCAAGTTTCTTGGTCAGAGAGTAGATGGGAAGGATCGCGGGCATTTTGCCTTTGACCCTTCCCTAGCCCGAGCCCTCAAGGATACTCTCCATCAGGGTCGCACACCAAGTGGCTGCAGGTGTGACCTTTCTCGACTCCCTTGCAGAACTTGGGGTCGCGAATTTCCGCCACGTGCGCTATACCAGACGTACACCGGCTTACGCTTGCGAGGAAAATGTTCTTCCACACCCAGGCTCCCGCAGGATACCCTGTTACCGTTAAGGTTTTCCCATCCGGGGTCTTATACATCGCCACGCCGTTCGCATCGGCAATAGCGACAACCGCGTTCTGAGAATGTGCACTGGCTCCATAGGAGACACCGACACAACTCAGAAACATGAGTGTAAAGATCAAAATGCGCACGGAGTCCTCCCTAGTTGCGCTGAAAACCTTCTCATGAAGGTCTGATTGCTCACATAAATGCACAATCAGATATTCACGATCTATGTGAAAAAGTGCGAGCGGAAGGGACAATCATGCCACCTTCCGCTCTAGTTTTCCCGCCGCGCTACTGCTTGGCGAGAACCACCCAGTGGTTGGGGCAGCGGAGCTGCCCATTGGGGAGCGTCACGCAGTCTGGGTCACCGGGGTGACCCTTGACGAGGGTCAAACCCCGGGGGATCGCGGTGGGCTGGTGCCCCCCGCTTTCCACCCACACCGTTGGCGAGAGTTGCCGAGCGGCAGGCGCCACCGGAGCCGTGGTCGTGGGCGTGACCGTCAAGACGGCCACCTCCTGGCGGGGGAAGAAGATTGCGTAGAGGCCGTAGCCTCCTAGTAAAACGAGGGCGGCAACCGCCACCATTTGGGCTACTTTCATTTCGAATTCTCCCTTATTTCGCGGCGCGTTGAACGCCGCCGGTTGTTGACGACTCGCCGCGGGTGCGGCATTGACTCGGACAAACGGATTACCCGTATGCCGAATCCATTCGTTGGCGGATTCAGCCGCGTTTTGCGCGGCCTCCGCCTTCTCGGAAACGATACCGAGCTGCTTGCACAGCTCAGAAATCGCACTCATAACCCGCTCGCCGAGCCCCGCAACGCGGGTCTCGAGAGCGTCAAGCCGCGAATGTGCGGCAGCCGCCGAGAAATCAGACATACTCTCCTGTTTTCCTTTCGATTCAAAGTTCACGCCATCGCCGGCGTAAACCGGGGTCGATGACTTAGAGGTATTGTATCACCTTAATATAAAAAGTCAAGGGGTGGCAAGCACTGAGCCTACCACCCCTATTCGTAGCCTGATCAAGATTACGGACCAGGCCTCAACAGCTGGTTAAGCATATTATGCTCAGCCGCAT
>JAYTRG010000014.1:0-6608 GCA_043746305.1 Candidatus Parcubacteria bacterium | reverse complement strand
CCGTTTTGGAAATTGAGCAAGCCAAGTAGGAGGAGCGCTGTCCCTAGAAAAAGCTCCGCTTCTTTTGCCATACGACGACCGTACTCGCCAAGTGAATCGAGGAGAGCATCGAAGAGGTGTTCGGTGATGAGCCAGCTGACGTGGCCGAAGCGGCGAAGACGAGTGCCAAATGATCGTTTTCTACCCAAAGGCTGTTCATTATCCATAGTGCTGCAATTGTAGCGTAGAAGCGTTTCCCTGCAACACTCACTATAAGACTCGAAAGACTAGCCTATTTACGCTAAGCCCGTAAGGTGACGCAGACCTCTTTCTCAACCAAATGTGAATGTGTAAGCGTCGAGCGTTCCGGAATCAACATCTATCTCAATCGTGTGCTCGCTGTAGTCGCCTTGCCCAATGAGTTGATACAGGCGGTTATCTTTGATATGCGCGGCGCTATCGCTTCCCACATCAGCACCAGCTGCAGCGCCGAGCGGTTGACCATCTCGAAACACTTTGATTGTTGCCCCATTCTTTGAACTCGCCACGAGGTAGACGTTCTTTGCAGTGTATTTGAAGATCACTTTTGCAGAGCCCTGATTTTCGGCGTATTCATTTTGAAAATTCCACATGCCACCAAGGTAGAGTTTGTTCGATGAAATGCTCGATGGGATCGTAAGCGTCTGTGTTCCCACGGCTCCTTGGGTACCATTGCCGAGATACTCGTTTCTATTTGAACAAAAATATGTCTCAGGGCTGCCGACTTGCGAGAAGTCGATCGCTGTTGCGCTTGGAGAGACAGTACCGCTCGGAATTTGAATATTGAGGCCGAGTGCTTGAGCGCGCTCTTTCAGTGTTGCTTGAATCGCTGTCTCAGTTTCGGCATAATTTCCTTCGCCTGCGTGCTGATGCACGATGAAGCCGTCAGTGTCTATCAAATACTCGTTGGGCCAAAATTGATTCTGGTACGCATCCCACGTGCCGTGGTTGCTGTCGAGCACGACCGGATATTGAATGCCAAATCGCTTCACGGCAGCATTCACGTTGTCGTAATTCTTTTCAAAATCAAATTCAGGAGAATGCACACCGATAATAATGAGTCCGTAATCTTTGTATTTCGCATACCACGCGTTGTTTGAGGATGAGATACCCAGCAACCATAAACAAAAATACAGCACCGATCTCAACATAGTCACGAGGAGTGTTTTTGTGCTTGACGGCTCCGGGCGACGTATGCAGGTCTTCCCATTGGGAAACGGAATATCCATCTTCTTTGAATGCTCCCTCAAATTCTCTAAGTGGAATATGTTCTCGCGAAAACACTTCTGCCTTGCCGCTTATGAAGCTGACGTTTACCTTTTCAACTCCGGACAACTTTTTGAATTTTCGTTCAACCAAAACTTCACAACTCGCGCAGTGCGTACCGTGAATCTTGAGTTTTATTTTTTGTAGTTGAGACATATGTTTTCAATTACTCGCCTGCAGGAAACGCGTAGATCGAGGGGATGAACTGCGGAGCCTCTGCATCAGTGCCATAGACAATTACAATTTCCTGATGAACTTGAAGTGGCAATAGCCGCGGATCACCTTGATAAAGCGTACCATTTGAATAAACCTTGAGTGTTTTATCTCCCGTCGCCTCATAACCGCCGATGGAATCTTTCGTGAATTTCACGCCCCAGATATCGAAGAACTGTCCGAGCGTGAAGGTCTGCACTTTCGAGGCTTCGACATGGATGACTCCGGTATTATCGTGAATGTGGATATCGGAGATAAAACCTGCCGCCTGATTGATACCTACATTTGCAGGTACCGACACCGCCTTACCATCAATGAAAATATCGAGATGCTGGTGAACGTGCATCGCCGCGCCCTCCGAAGAAAGGGTCGGGAGTCCGATTGCTCTTAAGCGTTCAGCAAGGTGTCCAAGTTCCGGAGGCCATGGCGCATCAGTTGCCTGAATACCGGGAAGCGTCTGCGGATTTGCTATCGGTGCCGGACTCTTGCTCGGAAAGATATTATTCCATGGGAACAAGATCCCGAGTACGGTCACAAACCCCACTATATATAATATTGTTTTTGTTTTCATAGTTTTATTTTCCCTGTAGTGCGGCGTCGATAGCAGTTTTGAACTGTGTATAAGGCACTGCGCCCGATATCAATTGCTTGCCAATGATCGTTCCGGGAGTGCCGTTAATTCCCATTGCTCCTCCTTCGGCCTTATCGGCGTCCATGGCTTTTTGATACACGTCCGAATTCTTAACGGCAAGTTGCATCACTTTTTGAGCATCTGCTGCGCCGAGCACGTCCGTCGTAATCGAGAGAATCTTTGCGTCTGTTGCCCAGCCAGTATTTTCAGTACCTTGGTTGTCATAGACAGCCTTGTGCCATTGGTAAAATCAAAAACCCCGCCCCAAAGAGCGGGGTATAGGACCTTAGTAGGCTTTGGAGTGGATTATGCCGTTTGAAAACGCTTCTTGAAGCGAAATGCGTGGCAAGAGAAACGAGTCGAATTTAAATCTCGAAGCTAATACTCTTTCCCGATCAGGATCAAATAGCTGAAGGCGTCCGAAAGTAAAGGCAATCAGCAAGAAACTAAGTAGAAGCAGATCGAGCCCAAGCGATTTCTGAGGAATTGCCATTGAGATTATTTGCTGCCAATATGACAGGTGATTCGCGATATTTTGGCAAACAACCGGGTTGCCGTTCATCGAGACGCAGTTTTGCGGATTGCCCGTCATCGCCGCCATAGCTGTGTTTGCAAGCAGAAGTGTGCAGCCAAGAGACCCGATCAGAATGGCTAAGGTTAGGAATAACACAGTTGATTTTCTATAAATCACATTGTGATTGTACATTACATTTTGTCTAAAGATCAATGGCTGAATATCCCTAAATTCCGGAGGTATTGCGTTACTAAATCTCAAAAAACAAGCACCTATTTCGCCGAGACTCCCGTGAGAGCGAAGCTGCCCTTAATGCCAACCGCTTGCTTATTGATAGTGGCGCTCACCGCCTCGAGCTGCGAGTAGAGATTGGAGCGGTGATCGAACTGCGCCTCGACGTTGGGGATTTCGCTGTTTAAATCTGTAACGTGTGATGCGGTCAGTGCCCCGTTATCGTCTACAATGCGCTGAAAGATAGTTTCTGTTTCGTAATTGGCTCTATAAGAAAGGCCGCGAATATCCTCGATGATGCTCGAGCGCTGTTTTGCCAAGTCGATGAGCGAAAGCGTTTGTCCGCTCGTGCCAAAATCTTTGAGTGTCTCGATTTGCATTTGGGCGATTGCAAGATTTGCTTTATCGCTCGCATCCCCTATCGCGTCCACTTGCGCGCCGAGTTGATTCAGAAGCGTAAGTCCTTGCTTGGCATCAGCGAGCCGTTTTATAGACGAGGTGGTTGGGTCGAGCACCAAAGAAAGTACGAGGTTCAGCTGTTGACGCACCGGATTGTCTGGAGCCGCCGGCACATAGGCCGCTTGCTCTTGTATGTGCGCAAGGGCGGCATAGGCGGAATATTGTGCTGCAAAATGCGATGCAGAACGCGACGCGAAATATAACATCGCACCGCCTGCAAGCAGGCAGATAGCAACAAGAGCGATCACTCGTTTGTCGAGCGCTATGCGTGTGAGAAATGTTCGAAAGTTGTTCATGTTCAGCCGCCTACGGCAATAAAGGTATTGGTGCCGCTATAGGTTGTTGCGGCAGAGCCGTTTGGCACATCAACACCAAAGTACAGATTACCACTTTGCGTGCTTGAGGTGGAAGTGGGCTTTGCGATATTCATATTTACGTTTGAAGCCGAGCCGGTAAGGAATTGGCAGATAGAGCAGCTTCCATAGATAAAGGTTGAGGTTGCATATTTTTGCTCGCCCACTGCAATGGAGCTTGCCCCGCTTGAAAGATCGGTGCCGGAGAGCTGAACATTTATTAATGAGTTGCCGGTGTTAATAATGGTGGTGGTGGCGTTTACAGAGCCAGTGTTCCCGCCTACCGGCAAGATGCCAAAGTTTATAGGGCCAGTCGAGATTGCAAGGCCATACAGCGTAAGAAGATTTACGCCGAGCGAGGTTTGCGTATCTCTGAGGGCGGTTGAATCTTGGAGCGCAATGGTCGCGAGCCATTTTTGACCGACATAGGTACTGGAGGCGTCGGTCGGATCGGCAAAATATTGTATTGACGCTGTGCACGTGACGTCACAGGTATTTCCTGAGCAATTCGAAAAACCACAAGATGACGTGGCAATGTGATAACAATTGTTAAGGTCTGCACTGCACTGCGGCCCTACTCCTGAACGATAGATGGTAGAAGTTGCAGACACCACGTCGGCGTAGCCGTTGCCGTCGGTGCTTGAAGCCGTGACGGTAACGAGCGTTGTGGTTCCTTCGGTGAGTACAATGTCGTGTGTCGCGTTAAGAACTATGTTGCTAATTTGCGGCGGATGCAGCACCGTAGCGCGCGCTACTTTGCTATAGTCGGCGAGATCGAGTCCGCCGTTGGTAGTGCGGAAGCAGTAGTCGCTTGCCATCGCATAGTTTGTCATTTTGAAGTTGTACTCCGCTTCTGTTGCGGCATTGGCATTCAGCGTCATCAAATCGCTCTGATTCGAAGGGTCCTGCAGTATTTGGCCGGCATTAAAATTCATTGTTGCGGGGTATGAAAGGAGTCCCGACGTGGGGGCCTTGTTGGTGAACTGCGATGAAGTGGCCATACACGCAGCGGAGGTGCCGCATCCGCCGCTAGCCGTCGGCACGTCATTAAAGTTGATGTGCGGCACCGCTTCGCAAGAGAGCGATGAGCCGAGTGGTGCCACCTGCAACCGATACTGCTGACCAGTAACTTGCGCACCTGTATTTTGCACAGAGAATCGCACTCGCACGTTTTGTCCTATGGTTATTCCGCTTGTCCCAGAAAGCGCCGTATCTTCTGCAATTTTCCATGTGGCGCCGTTACTGCCCTCCTCCGCTCCAAAAATCGCGGTGGGAATGCTCGCCGCGTAAGACCTTGCGCTGTAGAAATCCCAGGCACCATGTTGTCCCCAGAACGAGAAGCCCATGCCTCCAGAAGAGTAGGTGCTGTCGGAGCTGGTAGCGGTTGCAAACAGCGCACCTGTTGAGTCATAAATGTTTACGGTGATGTGGGTTGCGCTTGAAAGCCAGTCAATGACCACTTGATACCACCCCGTTGAGTACGATGCGGAGGTTGTAGCAAGTACGGTACCGCTCGTATCGTTTGCTGTTACATTCTTAGCGAGCGAAACATGGCTCGTCGGGTATTCTTCTAGACATACCGCGTAGTTGTGGGCAGAACTCTGAACGCCAAAAAGCGTGCATGGTTCGTCTTGTTGCGTCGCGTCTACGTATTGATAGTAGCGAATTGTTTCTCCTGTTGAGACAAGCGAGCTCGTGCGGTACAAGCCATTCGTTGTTTTTTGTCCTTGGTTGCCGGCGCTTGCATAGAGTCCGTACGCGCCATTGTGGAAGAACGTGGTGCCGGTAGTAAAGAGGGTTGAGTCGCCGGAGTATGCTGCAAGACTGTTGCTTTCAAAATCTTCGTAGAACGAAAAGACGGAGCTGCCGCTCGCGCTGCTGGTTGCCGAAGCGTTTCCGTAATACATATATATAGTAGCGTTTCCGGAGGCCGGTAGCGAAGGCACGTTGACCCACACGGTGGCAGAGACCGACGCGGTCGAGCTTTCTATCCAGTACGGGATGCTTGACGTGCCTGAGGAGTCGGTAAAGCGCATGTCGCTAAAGTCGCTATTCATACTTGAAGCGTAATTGACCACCATCTTGACGGGGTAACTGGAGAGGGTGCTTGCGTTTGGGTTCGTAATCGCAACTTTCTGACGTTTGCTCCACGATGCGTTGTACCAGCTGCTTGCAAGCGCGCCCACGTCGCCGTCGTCGTTGCGCCAACGATAGTGTTTCTCACTTTGGAAGAGGCATGAGCTATTGGTCCAGCGGATATTGCCACAAGCGTCTACTCCATCAAGGTCGTATGCCTCTCCAGCGTAATTGCCATATTCACTGGTAAAAGTCCACGCTGAAACGGGCGATCCTGTCCGCGTTACGTTGTATCCGCTCGTTATGCCACTCGAGGTAGCGAACGAATCTCCGGCTATAGACATGCTCGCATTGGCGTCGATGACCGTGCCCGCAACGGTAATCATGGTGCCGCCATTTACATTCAGCAGGTAATCTCCGCTTGCGAGAGAGGTTATCATCGGCGCGCCTGAGAGATTGAGACCATTGGTATCAGTCCCGCGAATTTGGTAATACTGCGCATTGAGAGTGCCGCCCGAGACAGCAAAGGGGTACGTGCCTGTACCGCTACTTGCGATGGTGGTGGTTGCCGTTGCGCTCCCTACTACTTGGAGCGTACCACCGGAGAAACTAAGAGAAGAAGACGTTGCAACGTATACGTGCGCTTGGCGCGAGCTGCCGCCGAGGGCCGCACCGTCAAAGTCGGTGGCGTAGCTCCAGTAATCGGAGCCCGTTGAGCGAGTATACGCGCCAAAAATGTCGAGGTTGCCTACGACTCCGGCATGATTTTGAGAGTAAAGCGATGCGGAGGCATTCACAGTCGTAGTTGCTGCAGATGAATTCCACATACGCACTTGGGTGCCTGCTC
>JAYTRG010000013.1:0-5045 GCA_043746305.1 Candidatus Parcubacteria bacterium | reverse complement strand
CGCAATGCGAAAGCTTTCATCTCCGCTTGTAACATCGACATACGAAACCGCGTGATATTCGGTAGTATGTTTCGTTTCTGCTGTCGAAAAATCAAGGGTTGGCAGTTGTTGTTTCCCGCCCCAATAGAAAACCTCTTTCGCTTGTGTAATTTCCAAACGAGAAAAAATCGCTTGCCCAAACGGTGCCGGTCTACTTTCTGCTTCGTGGATAGTGGTGGGCGTGAAAATACTAACAGGCCCGAGTACCACTTCGAGCTGCGGCACATCGTATGCCATCACCTCGAGCAAGCACACCGCATCGGCTTGTTCATGTTCTAAAAACGGCAGCACGAGCGCAAGATGCTTCGATCGCTCGATGTTGAGCGAAACGAGTTTCATGCTATTCAGCTTCCGTGCCGCCATTTGCTCGCAGCCATGCTGCAGCAGCGTCATTGTCAGATGGCAACGCACCAAGTGCATCAGTGCCTTTTCTCGTCGGACTGGATGGAACTACAGAAAGTATTTTATCAGCTGGCGCAGTAGGCATCTCGGTATTACGTATTGGATCACCTGTTGCTAGATTGTTTTTTTCACCCGCAAGATCTTCATTCATATCATGAAGAGTCTCTGAGTGAATTCCTAATGTATCTGTTTGATGTTTCTTTTCGCCTCCCTCGCGCATAGTAATTACATTATTTTGATAAAGCCGCTTTGACGAACGCATTAAAAAGTGGATGTGGCTCGAGTGGTCTCGCTCTAAGCTCCGGGTGAAACTGCGTGCCTACGTAAAACGGGTGCTCACTCTTTGGCAGCTCTGCAATTTCCATAAGCTCACGGTCGGGAGACACGCCCGAAAACACAAGTCCTGCTTGCTCGAGCTTTTGTACATACTCAGGATTAATTTCATAGCGATGACGATGCCGCTCCCCCTCGATACGCGCACTTCCATACGCGTTGCGCGCTATCGTCCCATCTTTGAGATCGCACGGGTACGCGCCGAGTCGCATTGAGCCGCCATAATCTTTGCGAGCCAATTTTTCTTTCTGCTCCGGAAGGATGTCGATAACTGGAAAATCAGTCTTGGGATTGATTTCGGTTGTATTCGCCTCTTTCATACCTGCCTTATTTCTTGCATATTCAATAACAAGCATATGAAGTCCGTAGCAGAGCCCAAAGTACGGAATTTTGTTCTCGCGCGCATATTGGGCGGCCTTGATTTTGCCCTCGATGCCAGTCTCGCCAAAGCCACCTGGCACAATAATGCCGTCATATTTCGAGAGTTCACCAACGGGGAGCTTTCCGCTTTCTATTTCTTTTGCGTTGATCCACTCAATTTCTGGCTTCGCGTCGAAGTGGTACGAAGAGAATTTGATTGCTTCTATAACGGAGAGGTACGCGTCGGAAAGAACAAAATCACCGGTGTCGAAATATTTTCCAACGATACCGATCTTTACCGTTTGCTTTCCGTTGTGCGCCTTTTTTGCAAATGCTTGCCATTCGGCAAGATCCGGATCTTGCTTCCCTTTTATACCAAGGTCTTCCAAAATAATTTCTGAAAGTTTATCTCGTTCAAAGTTGAGCGGGACATCGTAGATACTCTCCACATCGGGAGCCGAGATGATATGGTCGGGCCGTACAGAGCAGGAAATAGAAAGCTTTTCTTTGCGCTTTTGGTCGAGCGAATATTTCGATCTCGCAATGATTATGTCGGGCTGTACACCATAGGAGTTGAGGTCGCGCACTGCATTCTGTGTGGGCTTGGTCTTCATCTCCCCCAACGTGCCTGGCACAGGGAGGAACGAGACCATGACAAAAATGATGTCGTCTGGATTTTCGAGATGCATCACGCGTGCGGCGTCAAGGTAAAGCGCATTCTGAAAGTCGCCGACCGTCCCGCCAATTTCTACCACGGTGATATCGGTTTTGCCGAGCTCTGCTGAGCGCTTAAGCCGCGCGACGATCTCATCGCGCACATGCGGAACCGCCTCCACACAGCGGCCGCCGTACTCTAAGTTGCGCTCATTTTCGATTACACTCTTATAGACCATTCCCGATGTCATGTAATCTTCGTTTCCAAGAGAGCGGTTGAGAAACCGCTCGTAGTTGCCCATGTCTTGATCAGTTTCAAGCCCAGAGTCTAGGACAAACACCTCGCCATGCTCGGTAGGGTTCATGGTGCCCGCGTCCACATTAAGATACGGGTCTATTTTTACGAGATTCACTAAGAGGCCGCGCGCGGCGAGAATTTTTCCGATAGAGGCGGTGGCGATTCCTTTTCCTACGCCCGACATAACGCCGCCCACGACGAATACATACTTATGTCCGCTTGATCCTCTTCGTGCCATCGGATTTCATCCTATCACAGCGCCTGCACACCGCCAGATAGAAAGACACGAGTCTGATTGGTGCATATCGCTACATTTTGAGGTACCGGTGCACTGCAAGTAAGCTTGAAAGTGCGCCTAAAACAACACCGGAACCAAGCAAAAGAAGCGTAAAGAACGGAAAATTGGAAGTAAAGTAACTGAATACATTGAACGAACCAAAGAATTCCTGCGATTGCGACCCAAAAGAGAGTGTGAGCGGATAGAGTATGCCGAGCACAATTACCCCCGCTATGGCGCCATACATAACACCAGAAACCATGAACGGCCCGCGCACAAACCAACTCGAGGCTCCCACGATGTTCATAACTCCTATTTCCTCGCGCGCAGTGTAAATTGCAAGTCGAATGGTGTTGAATACGATGAGAAGAGAAAGTACTGCGAGAATGGCGCTTATTGCCAACCCGAGCGTACGCGAAGCTGCAATAATGCCAGAGAGCCGCTGGATGGCTATTTTATTTTGCTGATAATTCACCTTGTCTATCCCGCCGCCGCCGGTGGTGTTGGTTTGGTAATCCTGCATGAATTTTGCAATGGTTGCATATTGGCTGGCATCTTTTGCCCGCACTTCAAGCTGCGCGCCCAAGGGGTTGTTACCGAGCTCCTGCAAAGCCTGCATTGTGAGCTGATCGCCTTCGTGCCGCGCTTGAAACACGGCGAGTGCCTGATCACTCGACATAAGCGATGTGGAAGCTACTTGCGGCAAAGCTGCCAGCTGTTGCTGCACCTGCGAAATCTCATCAACCGTAGCGATTGGCGTAAAATAGACGGTGACATCGACTTGCCCTTCAAACATGGTGAGTACCGAGGAAAGCGCGGCGCCACCGATAAAAATCCAAGCAATCACAAAAAGCGTAATCGCCATAATGAATATCGCAGCAAGCGAAACAAATCCATTGCGAATAGCGCCTATGAATCCATATCGAGCAACCCTTTTAGTGCTAATCCAAAAGCTCATACATTAATTATAAGACATAGGTGCCATAGGGATCATCGCGCACAACCCTTCCCTGATCCATGGTAACCACGCGTCTTCCTATGGAGTCGACCACTGCTTTGTTGTGCGTGGTGAGAATCACGGTGGTACCGAGATCATTGATGCGTTTAAGTATTTCAACAACGTCGTGCGCATTTATCGGATCGAGGTTTCCTGTGGGCTCGTCGGCAATCAATACATTGGGCTGATTAACGAGTGCGCGGGCAATGGCCACGCGCTGCTGCTCCCCTCCGGATAATTCGTGCGGGAAATTCCATATTTTTTCAGAAATGCCCACGAGCTCCAACACGTGCGGCACGTCTGCTTGTATGTCCTCATCGCTTTTTCCTGCTACTTCGAGGGCGAAGGCAATATTTTCAAATACATTCTTGGATGGAAGTAATCGAAAATCTTGAAATACGGTGCCAATATTGCGACGCAGCTTGAGGAGCTCCCGTTGCGATAAACTGGGAATGGAGCGCTCCTCGAAAAATACTGAGCCTTCTGTGGGCAACACCTCTGCAAAAAGCATTTTGAGAAGCGTGGTTTTTCCGGCGCCAGAGTGTCCTACCAAAGAAACAAATTCTCCGGACTTAATCTGCATCGATACGTCAAAGACAGCGGCCGGGCCGCCAGCAAAATATACCTTAGTTACTTTGTCAAAGACAATCATGGTATCGCCATATGCTCAAAAACATACATCACCGAATCAGTATACCGCACCAAATAAATAATAAAAATTGCTACATGGGATTTACGGCGTATTGGTCTAAGAAGCATCTGATTCGTCTTTTTTTGCATCTATAAACGACTGAATGTCCCCTTCGAGCACTCTTTCCACATCGCGCCGTTCATGTTCGGTACGGTGATCTTTTACCATTTGGTATGGATGTAATACGTACGAGCGAATTTGGCTTCCCCATTCAATTTTTGTAGTAGCACCAGTTGAAAAACCGCGCGACTTGAGATGCGCTGCCTCTTCGCGTCTTTGGAATAGCTTTCCGCGCAATATCTCAAGCGCTTTTTCCTTATTCGCCGCCTGGCTTCGCTCGCTGGTAACGTGTGCGCGCAGACCAGTTGGGAGGTGCACCGCATGTACCGCAGTGTCGCGCTTATTTACATTTTGTCCTCCGGGGCCTCCGGAGCGGGTAAAAGAAACATCGAGTTCTTTGTCGGGAATTTTCATTTCTCCTTGGTCCGGTAATACCGGCAATACTTCCACAAGCGAAAAGCTTGTCTGTCTTTTTCCTGCCGAATTAAAGGGGGACATGCGCACCAGGCGGTGTACTCCTGCCTCTTTTTTCATCACGCCGTATACGCGGTTGCCTGCAATCTCAAACGAGAGGCTGCGGTACCCGCCCACCGAATTTTGATTCGAGGAGAGGAGCGCCGTTGCCCACCCTTTTGAATCAGCAAATTTGGAATACATTTCAAAAAGAATACGCGAGAAATCTTCGGCATCGTCGCCGCCTGCGCCAGAAACTATGGTCACAATCGCGCCGCCTTTGTCATGGACACCAGCTCCCACAAGCTGCAGTTTAAGGTCCTGGTACTCTTTGAGTATTGCTTGCGCTTTTTCTTTGTTACTCCAAAAATCAGGCAAACCCATTGCGGTCTCGATGACGATGATACGTTGTTCAATGTCGTTCTTTTGCATACGGAAACACAACGCCGTCTTTTTATCTTTGAGGCGGCTTCAAAAAATG
>JAYTRG010000012.1:0-10641 GCA_043746305.1 Candidatus Parcubacteria bacterium | reverse complement strand
GCGGCATTATTGATGCTTTAGTCCAAGACGAGCTCATAGATGACTCGAGTGATTTTTTGGCAACGCACATACATGCGATGGTGCAACACCTAACACCCGGCACAGAGCTGTATACGGCGCTCTACCTGCTTGCTCACGGCATAGTAAAAGTGGTGCTTGTGTGGGGATTGCTTGGAAAGAAACTCTGGTCATACCCCGCATCGATTGCGGTACTTATGTTGTTTATCATCTATCAAGTCATAACGTATGCTAAGACACACTCTGTGGCGCTCCTCCTCCTTACCGTGTTCGATGCGATCCTCGTATTTCTCATTGTGCACGAGTATCGCTTTGTGAGAGAGAAGTGGCGGGTACAATAGCGATATGGAACAAGACCTAAGCGGCCGCATAGACGTGCTAGAGGAAAAAATCGACGCGATATACCGTTCTGTTGAAAAGACGCGCAAATATTTTTTATGGACACTTATCGGGAGCGCTGTTGTTTTCGTTCTGCCGCTTATCGGTCTGGTGTTCGCGCTACCGTCGTTTTTTTCGTACTACGGGAGTATTGGTTCAGAGATACAGTCGCTCAATGGTTTCTAGTGCTATAGTGAAAGTATGAATGAACAAACGACAGTGCTTAGTGATAAAAACGTCATTACGTTTACCCGCGTCGTTCTCGTATTTTTTATAATCTACCTCGGCTCTCTTTCGCTCAGTACCTTTAAGAGTCTGCGATTTATTGGCGCAGGGGTGCCGGCTACCAATACGATATCGGTCTCCGGAGCTGGCAGCGTGTTTGCCGTCCCAGACACCGCCGAATTTACTGTAACGGTTATAGAGAGTGCGGCCGATGTGAAGAGCGCGCAGAGTGCAGCAACCACCAAAGCGAACGCAATTACCAACTATCTCAAGCAAGCGGGTGTTGATGCAAAGGATATTCAAACGACCGATTACAGCGTATCGCCGCAGTATGATTACCCGCGGACCTCCATTTGCGGCGCGAGTGATGTGAATTGTCCGCCTCGGCAAGTTCTCACTGGGTATCAGGTGATCGAAACGCTCGATGTGAAAGTCCGGGACACGACGAAAGCTGGCGACTTGCTTGCTGGCGTAGGTGGAAAGGGCGCCTCGCAAGTTTCAGGTCTCAACTTTACCGTTGCCGACCAGAGCGCGCTTGAGAGTGAAGCACGCGACAAAGCAATCGCTGATGCAAAGGCAAAAGCAAACATCCTTGCCAAGTCGCTCGGAGTTTCGCTTGTGCGGATAGTAGGCTATAGAGAAGACGGATCAGGTCCAATCCCGTATGCGGCAAAAATGTCGGTAGGCATGGTCGCGGACTCAATGGCGGCACCCGTTCCTCAAATATCAGTTGGTCAGAATAAAATCACCTCAAACATTACCCTCAGTTACGAGATTCAATAACATGACCGCTAAAAATAGGCGAGAGGCTGATAAAAAGGCCGAGCTTTTCTCCGTGCTCGCTGATTCTTCACGGTATTTGATTTTGCAGGCGATTTCGCGCGAGAACGGGGCCAATGTGCAGGATATTTGCGCACGCGTGGACATGTCACAGTCGGCAGTGAGCCATCAGCTGCACTCGATGGTTGATTTTGGCGTTGCAAAAGCAACGAAAGATGGCAGGTTTGTTCGCTATGAACTCACGAACACTGTCTTGGGCAACAAAGTTTCGAGGCTATTGCGCATCAAATAAGGCTCTGGTATAGTACATAAAACCGCCGCAAGGCGGTTTAAAAATGGCAGAATATATGGCTAATCCATTCGTACAGTATCTTCAAGACACAAGAGGCGAGCTTCGTCACGTTGCGTGGCCGACGCGCATGCAAACTATCGTGTATGCCGTTCTTGTTGCAATGATTTCTATAGGAATTGCGTTTTATCTTGGATTCTTCGATTTCTTCTTTACCAGTGCTCTGGGTAGAGTACTTACTGCTTTGCCGCAGCATGTACCTGCTACGCAGGAGCAATCGAGTACCAGCCCTATCAGCGTCACGAAGCAGTCGGGGACCACCACAACCATTCCGGTGGGGCCGGCCGCAACTCCCGCTAAGCTTCCTTCACTCTAGTCATTACAATGTAATTATTTTTTATGGCAAAACAAACCTACGCAAACGAGAGAGAGTGGTACGCGATTCACACGTACTCAGGATACGAAGACGCCGTGGCGCGCAACCTTAAGCAGCGCGTGGAGTCTTTTGGTATGCAAGATAGGATTTTTAACGTGGTTGTGCCTACCGAAAAAAAGATTCGCGTAAAAAATGGTAAGAAAACTGAAGTAAAAGAGAAGCTTTTTCAAGGCTATGTGCTGGTTGAAATGGTGGCAACCGATGATGCTTGGAGCGTTGTGCGCAATACACCACAGGTGACAGGTTTTGTGGGCACAGCCAATCAAGCAGTTCCTCTCGAGCGCGGGGAAGTAGATAAGATATTGAAGCGAGCATCAGGCGAGACCGTCCGTCATGCTATCGATCTTGGTGAAGGGGATGCGGTGATCATTATCGACGGTCCATTTAAAGATTTGGAGGGTAAGGTAGGGGAGATAGATGAGGAGCGAGGCAAGGTAAAGGTGCTTGTCCCTATGTTTGGACGTGAGACCCCAGTTGAGCTTGAGGCCGATCAGGTGCAAAGGCTCTAACGCTCGAATACGGTATATAGTACCTACATGGCGTTTTCGGACGTGAAGATAGAACGGTCGTGGAAAGAGGCGTTACAGGGAGAGTTTAGTAAGGAATATTTCAATACACTTTGTACCTTTGTGAAAGGTGAGTATCAACATGCAATCGTGTATCCGCCGCCCCAGAATATTTTTCACGCATTTGAACTCACGCCATTTGAGAAAGTGAAAGTGGTTATTCTTGGACAAGACCCGTATCACGGCCAAGGACAGGCGAACGGGCTCTGCTTTGCAGTGGGGGAAGGTGTGCCGCTACCGCCGTCACTCCAGAATATATTCAAAGAACTTGAGGCTGATTTTGGACAGAAATCGCTTCAAAAGGGAGGGGACTTAGAGCGATGGGGCAAGCAGGGTGTTTTGCTCTTGAATGCTGTGCTCACGGTAGGGGCGCACAGGGCGGGCTCGCACCAAGGCAAGGGCTGGGAAGACTTTACCGATGCAGTAGTACGTGCCCTTAATGAAAAGAAAGATCGCCTCGTATTTATCCTCTGGGGCAACTACGCAAAACAAAAGGGAGCTCATATCGACCGAAACAAACACCTCGTCATTGAATCTTCCCACCCGTCGCCATTTTCTGCGAAAAGCGGTTTTTTTGGCTCAAAACCATTCAGCAAAGCCAATACCTATTTAGCCATGCAAGGGAAAATTCCGATTGATTGGTCGTAGACTTGAAATATTCGCCAACAGCAGGTATAGTGCCCCAACAACGAATATGGCCAAGAAAGAAGTCACGAAGATAATTAAGCTCCAAATTGAGGCGGGGAAAGCCACGCCTGCACCACCTGTTGGAACTGCGCTCGGCCCAGCCGGTGTTAATATTGCTGAATTTGTAAAGCAATTCAATGACAAAACCCGCCCGATGATGGGCATGGTGATACCTGTCCTAATGAATGTATACAAAGACCGGACTTTTGATTTCATACTTAAAAAGCCGCCAGCTTCAAGACTTATACTTAAGGCGCTCGGCCAAGAAAGTGGGAGTGGCAAGCCTCATTCGAGCAAAATCGGCACGCTTTCAAAAAAGCAGCTCGAAGACATTGCAAAAGAAAAAATGGAAGACATGAATGCCTCTGGCATTTCGCAGGCAATGAATATTATTGCAGGCACCGCGCGCTCAATGGGCGTTGATGTGGAGAAATAAACGCTGTTACAATCAGCGACATGGCATCTGAAATTGATATTCGTGATGGTCTTTTTCGCGTACTTCTTACATATGGAATTGACTCGGTGCCGACAGCTATTCACCTCGAGCACCCCGAAGATATGTCGCATGGCGACTTTTCAACGAACATCGCGCTTTCTTACGCAAAGCAGCTCGGTCTCTCGCCGCAAGTGCTTGCCAAAAAATTTGTCGCAGAATTGGGCGAAATTATAACGGTCGAGCGTATCGAAATTGCTGGACCTGGATTTATCAATTTTTTTTTGAAGCCTGATGTGTTTGCAAATACGATCAGCGCAATTTCGCACGAGCCTTCGCATTGGGGAAAAAATCAGCTACATATAGGCGAAAAAATCATGGTCGAATTCACCGACCCGAATCCGTTTAAAGAATTTCACATAGGGCACTTAATGAGTAACGCGATAGGGGAGTCTGTTTCGCGCCTTTTGGAGTACGCTGGCGCACGCGTGACACGGGTCAATTATCAAGGCGATGTGGGGCCGCATGTGGCCAAGGCAGTATGGGCGCTGCAAAAGTTTAACCTCGATTCTAGGTCTGCCGCAGAGCTTGGGCGCGCATACGCGGCTGGCGCGACAGCCTATGAGAAAGAGCCGGAGGCAAAGCAAGAAATAGATGTAATAAATACACAGATATACGACCGAAGTAATCCGGTGGTCAACGAAATATACGATGCCGGGAGAAAAACATCACTTAAGCATTTTGAAGCTATTTATGTTTTGCTTGGTACGAAATTCGACCACTATTTTTTTGAGAGTGAAACCGCGCCGCGTGGCATTGCGCTCGTGCGCAATCATCTCGACGTATTTACCGAAAGCGAAGGCGCCATAGTATATCAGGGAGAAAAGGATGGACTGCATACACGGGTATTCATTACCTCGCGCGCCACTCCTACGTATGAGGCGAAAGATCTTGGTCTTCTGGCGATGAAGCAAGAGTACGGAGCACTCGACAGATCCATCACCGTTACGGCACACGAACAAGCCGACTATTTTGCTGTGATGCTCGCCGCCGCAAGGCATATGCCAGAGCTTGCCGAAATTGCTGAAAAAACAAGCCATCTCTCGCACGGCATGATGCGCTTTGCGGAAGGAAAGATGAGCTCTCGTACCGGAAATGTGATTACCGGCGAGGGGCTTCTTGCGGAACTCGCTGATGCGGCGGGTGAGCGCGCTATAAAGAGCAGGGCAACAGACGCTGGTGTACTCGCAGCGCAAATTGCCGTCGGGGCGATTAAGTTTCAAATTTTGCGACAATCGAGCGGTAAAGACATTGTGTTTGATCGCTCTCGTGCACTTTCGCTTGAGGGCGACTCAGGGCCATACCTGCAATATACCCATGCGCGAACAGAGCAGGTAGTGGCAAAGGCAAAAGTAGAAGAAGTAGTTGCCATATACAATACTGAGACTCGGCCCAGTTTGCTCGTGCGGCTCGTTGCGCATTTTCCGCTAGAGGTACGCCGCGCAACAGAGCTCCGAGAACCGCATCTCGTAGCTACATATCTCACAGAACTCTCAGCCGTGTTCAACCGCTGGTACGCCGAAGAGAAGATTCTCGATGGCACGCCGGAGGCCGCTCACAAGGTGGCGGTCACCAATGCCGTTCGTGTCACACTCAAAAATGGCCTCTATCTTCTGGGTATTCCAGCGCCAGAGCAAATGTAGGTGTGACTATCTAACAATTGTTGTTAACAACAAGGCTCGTGGAGATTTGAATTATCCTTTACAATGAGTCCATGAAAGAGCGCAAGCCTCTCAGTGACTCGGCCTTGGTGTTGGGAGCTTTGTTTGTGGCATGTACCGCGGTGTGCGTTGGCCTTATCGCTAATCCAAAAAACACCACTGAGGCGGTTGCATCATGGAACGAGTCCCTCGCCGCCGCAACGTCTGCTGTGGCTCCAACCTCGCCACCCGCAAAACAAAACTGCATGCAATCGGTAAAAAATACCTCGGGCGTGCAAGGTGCGCAGGATTACCAATGTGTGCCAGGGTGTAATTACACAGTGGAGATTGTCGCGGGAGCCAAGGCGCAAATTTCTTCGTACAAACAATATTCCGACGGCAACTATCCAGGCCAAGTGTTTTACAAGACACCATCCCTCAATACGATCAACATATTTGGAAAAGGCGCCCCTGCATGGCAAGGTCCGTTTGCATGTAATACAAATTCCACTCTTTCTGCAACAATGAAAACTGCAACAATGACAGGGATACCCAATTATTTCAATGGAGCGTACAATTACCCTTTTACGGATTCTGGTACGAACGTAGCGAATTCGGGGAGTTATCTTCAGGCAGGGGGTCCGCAAATCTCTAGCGCGTTGGGCGGAGGCACAACAGTGAATGGGATAACATGCTACAGTGCCGCTTGCCTTCAAGCTCAGGGAATTCCAGGGAATTATGCAGATATAAGCTCATCCAACCCAGGGTCAGGGAATCAGCAGGTAAGCATTCCCCCAACATCACAAGCAACACCAGCGACACAGAGTCAGTCGCCATTGCCCGTGCCGCCCATACCGCCGGGATATACGCCACCACAAGCATCAGATCAACTTTCGATGAATCCTTCAGGTTATCAGACTGCATACTCTGATCTGTCTTCGCCAGGATCTATAGGAACTATAGCTCCAACCAGTGTTGTAGAAGCTCCTGCGAATTCGCCACCTGATATCAGTAGTACCCAACCTGTACAACCACTAACTCAACCCCCACCTCCACCCACCGTAAGTCAATCGTGCTCTGGTTCTACTTGTGTTATAGCGGTGACTCCATTAGTCTCAGCCGCAAGTCAAGGGTTAGTACTTCCCCCACCAGTGGCGCAGGCCGCTCTTGCTGCACCCGCAGCAGTAGAGACGGGCGCGTCTACTGCGCTAGTTACTACTACAGGCCGAAGCCTAACTACCATAGGGGGAGAGGTTGCCGCGGGTGCTTCTATGATCCGGTACCTAAACCCTTTCGTTATAGGTTTGACGATATTTCTCCACTCTAGTCCAGTGAACTAAAAAATAAAGGTGCCAGTAAATGGGGATAACGGTGTCCGACACCATTATAGGTATCTTAAAATTGTGGTGTAATCGTAGTTTCTTATTTTAATTCCCTACGTGGCCGCCCTCCACTACGCATCGTCGCCTGCAAACCATACTTTTCGACCGTTTCTTCTACCCATGCAGGGTTGCCAAATGGTATTCCTTTTACATTCGAAAGTCGGATGGCTTCCAATTCAGCGGCGCTCTCGGGCGTATTGATCCATGCCCGATAATTTGTAGGCAGTTCAACAGGTGAATTACTGATCAGCGCCTGCGCCTTTTTCGCTCCCTGGAGCCGGCGGTGCCCGCTACTCCATCGCCAATCCTCGACCCGTCGCGCCAGCTTTGCTCGTACGGGGTTACGCTCGACATATTTGATCGCAGTCAGCAAATATTGATCTGTATCGATCAGAAATGATTTGTACCGTCCCTGGTAGATTTGCCCGTAACCCACGGTTTCTTTCCATACATGATACTGCTGCGTATGGGTCAGAGTAAGCCATTGCATAAAAAGCGACATGTCACCGTCGGCGCGGGGATAAAGAATGAGGTGCCAGTGATTTGGCATGAGAGCGTATGCAAGCAGCCGCATGTCGAATCGTTCTACCGCATCCTTGAGAAGAAACTCAAAATGAGTATATGCCTCATCTTCCGTAAAAAGGGTGCGTCGAGAATTGGCACGATTGACTATATGATACACCAGGTTACCGACGTTTATGCGAGGCGCGCGTCCCATAATGGATTATTATACAACAATAAATCGACCACTTAACGGTGTCAGACACCGTTTTAAGACCGCATTTTTGATAGGATATGGAACATGGAGGAAAAAAGTGAAGCGGCGAAAAGGGAGGAAGCAACGCTTGTTTTTTGGAATGAGAAAAACATTTTTGAGAAATCGCTTTCTAAGAATGCGCCGAGAGGCGAGTACGTATTTTATGATGGGCCACCATTTGCAACCGGTACTCCTCATTACGGCCATATTGTGGCTTCAGTAATAAAAGACGCCGTTCCGCGTTATTGGACCATGCAAGGCTATCGCGTCCCGCGGCAGTGGGGCTGGGATTGCCACGGACTCCCGATCGAAAACATAGTGGAAAAAGAGCTTGGGTTTAAGCACAAAAAAGATATCGTTAATTACGGCGTTGCAAAATTCAACGAAGCGTGTCGCTCCAAGGTACTCATGTATGCCGACGAGTGGAAAAAGGTAATTCCGCGCATTGGCCGATGGGCCGACATGGAGCATCCGTATTTCACCATGAGCCGCAATTTTATGGAGAGCGTGTGGTGGACGTTTAAACAACTCTACGACAAAGGTTTGGTATATGAGGATTACCGCATCATGCACGTGTGTCCGCGTTGCGAAACCACCTTATCTCAGAGCGAAGTGACCGAAGGGTATAAGGATGTGAAGGATCTGAGTGTGACGGTGAAGTTTAAGTTGAGAGATCCATCGAAGCTTGGATTACACGGCGATGTATATATGCTCGCGTGGACAACGACGCCCTGGACCTTGCCGGGAAATGTTGCGCTCGCGGTTAATTCTGATGTTGAGTACGTTGCGATAAAAACAATACCGGATTTAAGCAAGGCTTACGAGCGTGGAATCATACCACGTATTATATCTGAACAATTTGTCATCGCGCGAGGGGCGCTTTCGCACTTGCCCGAGCCACGACTACCAACCACCTATAACATTGCGGCTTCGTTCAAAGGTCGTGATCTTGAGGCGCTCCAATACGAACCACCGTTCGACTATTACATCAACGACAAGAATATTAAGAATCGTGAGAATGGCTGGAAAGTCTATGCAGCAGATTTTGTAACTGCCGACGAGGGAACTGGCATTGCGCACGAGGCGCCAGCGTTTGGCGCCGACGATTGGGAGCTCGCAAAAAAGTATAATCTCCCTTTCATTCAGCATGTAAATTTTGATGGCACGTTTAAGCCAGAAGTAACAGATTTTGCGGGCGAAGATTTGAGTCCGCGCGCGAAAAATAATCCTGAGGAGGTGCGCGAGGTCGATCTCTCGGTCGTCAAATATCTTGAGCAAAAAGGACTCCTCTTTGCCAAAGAAAAATATCTCCACAGCTATCCGCACTGCTGGCGCTGCGATACGCCATTGCTTAATTACGCGACGTCGAGTTGGTTTGTAAAAATAGAAGCGCAAAAAGAAAAATTGTTGGAAACAGCAAAGCCCATCAATTGGTCGCCGGAGCACATCAAGCGGGGCAGGTGGGGAAAGTGGCTCGAAGGCGCGCGCGATTGGAGTATTTCGCGACAGCGATTTTGGGCGAGCGTGATTCCTATTTGGAGGTGCGAAAAGTGCAAAGATGTTCGCGTTTTTGGCTCGGCCTCAGAACTCGAGAAGGCGAGTGGCCAGACGATTGACGATTTGCATAAACATATTGTCGATGAAATTACAGTGCCGTGCACCAAATGCGAAGGTACGATGAAAAGAATTCCTGATGTGTTGGATACGTGGTTCGACTCCGGCTCGATGCCCTACGGCCAGGCGCACTACCCGTTTGAGTCAGTACAAGGAGACTCCTTGTATGAGTACAAGGACTCTCCTCGTACGCCACCCTTCCCTTCGAATTTCCCTGCGCAATTCATCGCCGAGGGGCAAGATCAGTGCCGAGCCTGGTTCTACTACTTGCATGTTTTGGCGTCGTCTATTTTTGAAAAAAGCGCGTTCGAACACGTGATAGTAAATGGCATTGTGCTCGCCGAAGATGGAAAAAAAATGTCGAAGAAGCTAAAGAACTACCCCGACCCAATGACGATGATAGAGAAGCATGGGGCCGATGCGCTCCGTCTCTACCTCCTCGCTTCTCCAGTGGTGCAAGCCGAAAATCTCAATTTCTCCGAAAAGGGCGTTAGCGAGTGGAAGGGCGTACTCACGCGGCTCGAAAACGTTCTTTCCTTCTATCGTCTCTATAAAGCGCAGATTGCGCACGAAGTGTCGAACGCAAGCGCCCATGTACTCGACCGTTGGTTGTTTGCCCGCTTTAATCAAGTGCATGCTGAGGTAACGGAGACAATGAATGCGTACGACCTTGCGCGTGCTACTCGTCCGCTCAGCGCGTTTATCGACGATCTCTCACAGTGGTACCTGCGGCGCTCACGAGAGCGGATAAAAGACGGAGAGGCTGATGCACTCTCGTCGCTCGCGTTTGTGCTCCGCGAATTTTCCAAAACGCTTGCGCCATTTGCGCCCTTTATGGCTGAGCATCTCTGGCAGGAGCTAAGGCAGGAGAGTGACGAGGAGAGTGTGCATTTGTCCGGGTGGCCTGTCTCACAAGTCGTTGATCATGAGGTTATCTCAGCGATGACATTCGGCCGCAATATTGTGACGATGGGACTTATGCAGCGCGCCTCGGTTGGCATCAAGGTGCGTCAGCCCTTGCGACTGCTCTCTGTGGTTCATGCAGGCGAGAAGTCGCAAGGATGGGAGGAGATTGAACCCATTGTCGCGGATGAGGTAAATGTGGAAGCTGTTACGCTTACGCAAGGTGATATGTTTTCTGCGCATCTCGACACCACCATCACGCCCGAGCTTAAAGAAAAGGGACAGGTGCGCGAGTTTATGCGTGAAATACAAGCCTTTCGAAAGGAAAGCGGTCTTATGCCCGGGGAGCTTGTAAGCTACCGCGTTCCCGAAACGATAGAGCGAGCATTGATAGAAAAATACCGCGCGATGATTGAAAAAGCGACGAATACGAAACTGGAACAATAAGAATGTATCAAAAATATCAAACAGAA
>JAYTRG010000011.1:0-8437 GCA_043746305.1 Candidatus Parcubacteria bacterium | reverse complement strand
CGTGAGAGAACGATATGCGCCCCGGAGTTTGCGGTGCACGTACTTCGGTTTGCCACAATGACTACAGACATGCTTCTCGTGGAGTTCAGTGCGGAACTTTTCCTCGAAGACAGTGAGCATCTCTGTCATCTCAGCTTCGGTGCTTTTCGCAATCAATCGAGCGATTGCAAGGAGTGCCTTGTGCGACTCAAGCTTCGGCCGTGTCGTGAGTGCACGACGAACAATGCTCCACTGGTGGTATTGACATATCTGTATCGGAATACCCTCAAAAACCTTGGGAATGCCTCGTCTTCCGTCGAGGACGACTGCTGCAAGGCGATAGCCGAGCGACTCGATATGCTTGCGTAACAGCGTATATTCGAGTTTCGTCTCGTGCCGGAGTTCGGCAATGTACAGATTCTCTTTTGCAACCGGATCACGCGCGACCAAGACACCATACTCTCTTCCAAAGTATGTGGCGTCAACAACAAGAACAACGGTGCGCGGATGATGAACTTTCTCCGGCAACGGTGCAGCATCTAAAAACTTCGTGACCGTGCGCGGCGTTCTGCCGAGGCTTTTTCCGAGTTGTTCCTTTGTCTGCTTTCCACGCACAAACTGCCGCCAGAGCAGTCGGGTATGCGTGAGTGTGCGACGAGAACTGCTCGCCGACTTCCGACACACCGTGCAGACATATCGGATTACCCCATTACGTTTTCCATTTCTAACGACCGTGTTGTTGAGGCCACAAAACCTGCACTTTTTTTCTCATATTTTACAAGCGTATTTAAAGTATCCACGAAGTATGGCTCTACTGCTGGATGATATCAATTTTTCATCCACCAATTTTTTCCTTTAACTCCCTTTGTGCGATATATGTGTGCGTCTGCTTTCAACTTTGCTAATCGCGTATTCTGTCTTGCAGAGACAAACCGCGGGAGGACTATTGAGACAAGAAGTTCAATAATCGCAATTAATGGTTAGGACTAAAGCTTTTAATCAAAAACCCCGCCCCTTGGGGCGGGGTAAAGGCTTCGCCAATAATCTCGATGATACTGCGTTTTGCCTGAATCAGAAGTGCTGGTGTCATATTGCTGAGGCTTCCTAACGGGGCCTTCTCAAAGGTACCAACAATGTGAAACTGGGAAGTTTCTGAATTCACAGTAATTATGAGCTAGAGCAGACAGGCGACTAAAAGCGCGAAGCCTGGTATATTAGAACTCTTACAAGAGCAGGCAGTTGCTCTCGTAACATGATAGGTTCCCGTACATGCGCGCTTAGCTCAGTTGGTTAGAGCATCTCGTTTACACCGAGAGGGTCGGGGGTTCGAATCCCTCAGCGCGCATAAAACAAACGAGGCGATGTCCGCCTTCGGGCGAACTTCTACTCATCACTGTATTATTTAGAAGGGTCCGTATCTGTTATAGGCGACGCGACTAACGTCTGGTAGAGAGCCGCTCGATTGCCAAAAACGGCGACCGACGCGTCGAGACCGCTTTTGCTGAATGGCGCTTTGCTCGTAGTCGTCGGTACATACGCATCAAATACTGCTGACGCTGTTTGAAAGCTCGCATATCCATTCCAGAGCGTCGCCGCTGTTATCAATACGAGAACCACCATGAGAAAGCGCCAGAAACTCACCACAATAAGCCGCATGTTTTCAGGCTCTACTATATCGGAGAACGCGCTTCTAAGGGTTCCAAAAGCGAATAATTGTTTCATGATGAGATGTTGGTACTGGTAACCACGCCCACCGTAACGTACGCGTTCCACATGCCTGAAGAATCAGCTGGCGAGAGCTGTGCCGATTCAAGCGTCGATGCAGCAGGAATATTTTCGAGAAGCGATACGGCAGTAAGGACCTGTTTGTAGTTACCGCTCATCTTTACCGAGAAAATTATACTCGACGGGTGCAAGGGCGAGCCACGCGGCAAGGTAGGCCCCGGTCCTGGCGTCACGCTTACAATACTAGTGACAATACCAGCATTTTGGCCAGATTCAGTAATTAAATTGGAGAGCGTAAGAATATCTCTGTTTACTACGGCCTCCAACTTGCCTCGCGCATCAATCGTTGAATTTGCAAGGGCGAGCGAATCGCTATTGGAAGCACTCTGGGCAGCAAGTGATTTTCCTTGTGACAACTCGGACGCAACGAGAATCTCTTGCCCGCCGATACTTGCCATCATAAAAAATACTCCGGTCAAAAGCAGAATCGTTATTGCGATCATCATCCATACTTTGTGGGCTAAAGATTTCATATCATTGCTATTCGGTCAGCGTAATAGAAAAACGGCCGTTTGTAGTGCCTGCGAGCGAATCGACCGGTACATTCACTTGCAAAAACTTCCCTGTTGCAACCAATGCCTTGCGATAACTTTCAATGTCGCTCGTGCGAAGAGATGTGCCGCTCAAGAGAATCTGGCTGCCCGATGTATTTCGGACATAATTTACAGAACTGAGCGTGGTTCCGGTGGGCCTCAGTGAAATTGCAAGTCGCATATAATCAACCGCACTGGTGGAGGTGGCGGTTACTTGCTCCGAAAGCGTGATGAGATCTCTCGCCTCGGCTACTGCGTCCGCTACACTTGAGCTCGCTGCAACAGAACCCGCTTGCGCCACAATGGAGTGCGCGCCGTCACGAAGTGCCATGTAGCTGGGAACAAGGGCAACGAGTGCAATCACCGCGATGAAATTGGCCACGACACTGACCGCCAAAGCGAGTCGCATATAAAAGCTGCGTAACAACCTTTTTTGATGCTCAGGTGGTAATACGTTGGACATACGTCAAAAATCGCGCAGCGCAAGGCCCGCTGCGGTCGCAAACTGCAAAGAATCTCTCCGTGTTATTTCCGGTATGTACGTGTCTGTATTGCAAATGTGTCGCCAAACATTTGCATACTCCACTTCTGCATGCACTCGCCCTGCAATATACTCGGGGAGGCCGCGTATGTTCGAACTGCCGCCAAGAAGAAGAATCTTTCCTACCGGTGTCACCCGCTTACCCTCCTCATTGCGCCTCGAATCCCAATACCGAAAGTGGCGCTCTATCTCGTCTGCAAGCGCAGAGACAGTGGGCAAAATTGCTTCAATCGCCGACTTGCCGCCGCTAGCACCAATGAGGCCTTCGGTGTTCCAGTATTTTTGCGCCACCTCATGCGAGTACCCAAAGGCGCGCTGGAGCGTCTCTGCCATGGAATCCCCTCCCACTTCTACAGTTGAAGAAAAGATGGGCACGCCCCGCTTTATCACCGCAAAACCGGTACGGGCTCGCCCAAAATCAACCAAAAGAGTTATGGGCTCCGCAGTATCGGTCGATGATGCCGAGCGCGCTATCGATTGAGCTTCCACTTCAAGAGAAAGGAGTTCGATACCCGCGCCAGCAAATGCGCTGGCATAGCTTTCGGCAAGTTCCTTAGCAAATACCACCACGCCAATTTCAATACCCTCCTCGCCCTCCGCTATGACGCTATAATCGTATACTGCCGAGCTTGCCGGCAATGGAACGCGCCCGTCAAATTCAAATTCAATCATGCTCAAAATATGCGCCCTGTTTGAGCCATGCGGCACATGCATACCAAACACATATGCCGCCTCTTCGGGGAGCGCAGCGTGCGCAGCGTGCGCCTTGATATGCGGTTTTATTTGCGCAAGACGCTCCGAAAGCGCCGCTTGATTTTGAATGATACCTCCTTTGACAATCCCTCCCGCAAGCGGCTCATTGCCCCACGAGGCAATGCTTTTTTGCAAGCCCTCGTCATTGAGAGTCAACCATTTTATCGATGAATCTGAAATATCTATGCCGGATGATTTTGGCAGCAAAAACTGCGGTGTAGGAAAAAAATGATCCACTGAATGTGAAAGAGCGCGCGAGAATGTCGCGAGTGACATGTGTGTAGTGTACCCCGTTCGTGCCGTTCGATATACTACTTACAGTGGGTAAATGTCTACGATGAGAAAAAGTATTTGTCCCGAATGGGCTACTTGAGCCTCGTGCCGTTTTTTACACTTCTCTCAGCTTGAAGTAGCGCCACACCTTCTTCATCGCTCGCTGCAAGCAGCATGCCCTGACTCTCAACGCCGCGAAGCATTCTCGGCGCCAAATTTACAATGTATGGTAATTGTTTTCCCACCAAGTCTTCAGGTTTTTTGGTAAGAGCAACGCCAGAAACAATGGTGCGCGTGCCGAATTCACCAAAGTCTATCGTGCACTTGATGAGTTTGTCGGTATCCGGCACCATCTCGGCTTCAACCACTGTCCCGAGGCGGATATCGAGCTTGGCAAAATCTTCATACTGAATCTGATCCATATCGCTACTGTACACCAGAGGTATGCGAATCAAGAAATCGCTGCAAAATAATCGCGGCAGCGGCTGAATCGTCCCGCCTTTTACCTGGAGGAGCATATCGCGAAGCCTCCACCGAACTCCATGCCTCAAAGCCGCGGTGAATAGGTACCGCAACGGCTTCCGCAATTTCTTCGAGAAACAAATCGGCCGAAAGCGACGCAACGTTTGGTGCACCCGATGCTGCGCGCGTATCACCCACCACTACGCCTTCGATATGCTCATCGGCGATGAGCTTCACAATGCGCTGCGTTAGTGCATCATTGTTCTCAAAAATCTCGCGAGGGAACGCGATAGAGCCCGACGTGTCGGAAATCGCGATACCGACACGCTTAAGGCCAAAATCTATCCCGAGATATTTCATATCACGTGCGCAGTTTCGATGTTTTATATGTCTCCGGTTCATGCGCTTCTAATCGTATCAACGCTGTCTGGAGTCCAGCTTTGCGCAAGTCGCTCTCAAGCGTTGCAACGTACTCTCCTTCCTGATCATAGCCAAGCGCAATAATATCCGGCGCAATGCGTTTGATGTGTTCAAGGTAGCCAACTTCATCGCCAAGAATTGCCTCATCCACCAAATAATTCTTCATGAGCATGTTTCGACGCTCTCTATCACTCTTGTGTGGAGCGAATCCCTTGATGCGCTCCACATTTTTGTCTCGAGCTACCGATACGATAAGATGCGGATTATCCGCGAGCGCGCGTGCCTGGCGAAACAATTGTTCGTGTCCGGGATGAATCATGTCAAACGTACCAAACACCATTACTTTTGTCATAGGAGCGACGCTTCGAGAGCCGCCGCTACCGCGGCGCTTCCATACACAAGGCGCGCCTTCGCTTGCTGAAGAGAGTTGACCGTAAGGATACCGAGGCCAATGGGGCGCGCTGTTTGTAGTACAAGCTGCTGGAGCGCTGAGAACACTGCCTCCGCAAGGTACTCATCATGTTTTGTCTCCCCTTGCACGATGCAACCAAGGGCAACCGCAGCGTGCACCTTGTGCCTTTGAAACAAAGTCTGGCAGACATATGGCAGCTCAAAACTTCCTGCAACCCGTACGATATATATATTACTCTCAACAACTCCCCACGCGCGCAATTCATCGCAAGCCGTGGCGAGCAAAGCATCGGTTATGTCGCTATTAAAACGCGCCACCGCAATGCCCACTTTGAGCTTTGAGGCATCACCGCGGAGTATGGTTTCGTTTTCGCGCTTCATTGCCGTTGACTGTACCACCCGCACGAAATGCCGCCAATCCATATCGAGCCACCATATCGCACTCAATATTCAGCGCATCACCGAATTTGCTATTACCTAAAGTAGTCGCTGCAAGCGTGTGCGGAATGAGCGCAACGGTACATACATTGCGTACTTTTCTGGCGACGGTAAGCGAGACGCCATTTAACGAAACGGAGCCGTGCACGACGACATATTTTGAAAGTGCGCGCGGTACGGTAAACGAGATGAGCCGTGAACGCCCTTGTGTTTGCACCTGTAAAACGCGCGCAACCGTATCCACGTGCCCCATAACAAAATGACCATGGACTCTCGCGCCAAAAACCAACGAACGCTCAAGGTTCACTATTGTTGCAGGGAGAAACGCTGCCGCTGTAGTCTTACGCAAAGTTTCGGGCATGTACTCAACATCAAACGAGCTGGCGTCCGTTTTCACAACGGTCGAGCATATGCCGTCGATTGATACGCTTTCGCCGAGCGAAAGTTTCCACCCTTTTGGTTTTGTGATACGCACTCTCTTGCATGCGCCCAGGGTATGCACCGCTTTCACGCGCCCCATTGTCTCGACAATGCCGCTAAACATATCGTTTGGTAAAAAAGGCTCGTACCGCTTCGACATCTGCGGCTATCGCAGCATAGAGCGCCGCTTCGCTGTCAAAACGTTCGCTTTCCCTGATTTTTTCCAAAAGCTCGATGCGTACTTCCGTAGCATGCACATCATCATGAAAATCCAAGAGATGCGCCTCGAGCACACCGCGCTTCGTATCGGCATATGCAGCGGCATCATATGCTTCCTTACGGCCATGAATGATTACACGCGCGGCAAAGATACCAGATACCGAGGCGCCCTGAAGCGGAATATTAATCGTAGGAAAACCAAGCATACGCGCCTCGCCGCTTCCTGCTTGCACCATGCCGCTATACACCATTGTCACGCAGCTACTCTAGCATGTTCTCTTATGCCGAGGGAGCCGCGCAGCGCGCTAGATTTGAATTTTGGAAAACAAGTAGCTGCCGAGTGCAAGAAACGCCATAGTGATGATGATCAAGACAGTAAAATCGAGCACAACGCCAAAATGCGAAACTCAGATAATCAAAAATCACATACCATGAATAATGGTCTCTTCGCTTGGAGAAAGAAGTGTGGTGAGCATCTTTATGGTAGTGGACTTTCCTGCCCCATTTGGCCCGAGAAAAGCAAACCGCTCTCCCTGCTTAACCGAAAACGAAATGTTATCGACGGCCATAAAGTTACCGAATCGCTTGGTAAGTCCTTACGCTTCTATGCTGCTGTCCATTAATGACAAGTATACCGCCCCAAACGCAATCGCGGGCACGAGTATTGATTTACCTGCCCACGAAGTTACCTCGTAAAGGGCACATGTTCTAAACGCTGCGCTTCTATTTCATCTTATACGGTTGCAGGAGTAATCTCGGCCTTTCTTGTGAGCGTTAGGAATATAACCAATGACAGAATCGCACCGAGAAAGATGAGGCTGGTGACTGTCGTCCCTAGCCCTAGGCCGCCAGCAGTTTGCGATTGAGAGAGATAATCGCCCATTGAAGCGCCTAAAGGACGCGTCAGGATATACGCAAGCCAGAAGGCAAGCACTGCATTTGATGATTGACGTCGATGTTCTGCAGATACTATTCCTCTTGCTATATAGTGAAATGCCGTGATGACTGCAATCAACCCTGAGAAAATCAACAGGGCGGTCAGGTATCCGAGATTGAATTTCTCCGCCACCAGATCGCCCGTCGCAGTGCCAAGGGCAAACGTAAAAAGGATAGCGAGCCAATAAAAACTCTCACGACGTCTCGTAACGATGGTATGAATAGATAGTGTCTTTTCAAATACGAACCATAGTGCAAACGTACTCGCGAGCGCGAGCGCAAATAGTGTGGTGGTAGTACCGAGCGATATGCCGAGGTTATCGGTAAGGTTATCGGTAATGAGAGTACCAACGACGCTAATAAGCACTACAGTAAGCCAGTATATTGCAGGAATGTACTTGGTGAATCGAAACTGGAAAAAGAGAGTGGCGAGAAGAAGCGCCCCCATTACAACGCTGGTCCCATTGAGCCCAAAACCGAGCGTTGTGTTCAGAAAATCTGCGGCGGTTTCGCCTACGGTGGTACACAATATTTTTATAATCCAAAAATAGAGAATCACCTCCGGAACTTTGTTCAACATTTGACGCCATTTTGATGGAACAGAATTGGGAGCGGCGGGTGTAATCCTTGTTGCAGACACTGTCATGTGCATATGTTTAGTACTAGAATCGATAACGATAAATTATGGAGAACGACTTCACTATCATACGAATGAATTAGCCCCTGCACACTAATAATCGCTGCAGCGTCGCGTGTATCATCTAACTGTTCCATGCCCGAAACAGTATCGTGATTGATGTAAATATTTTGTAAAGAGCACTCAAACAACAAGCAGCACTACCCGCATTTTCGTTCCCCTCCCCTTTGCGCTCTCCACTTCAACACTGCCGCCATGCTGCTCAACTAAAGACTTTACAATTGAGAGCCCGAGGCCGCTTCCAGAGGCGCTTTCACCTTTAAAAAAACGCTCAAATACGTGCGGTAAGTCTTTTTTATCGATTCCGGATCCGGTATCAGATACTGCAAGTATTCCATAGAGTCCATCCTGTAAAATTTCTACCGTTATGGACCTGCCTTTTTGTGTATGATCTACGGCGTTCTGTAGTAGATTAATGAGTACGCGCTCAAATGCGGGGGCAGCGATTCGCGCCATAAGTTGGGCGTCTGCGCGCGTAGTTATAGAAACACCTTTATCGCTAGCGAAAGAACACATTTTCTCACAGACGTTCCGCGCAATTGCCGCAATATCCGTTTTTTCCTCAACTGG
>JAYTRG010000010.1:0-3587 GCA_043746305.1 Candidatus Parcubacteria bacterium | reverse complement strand
GACCTTGGCCTCAAAAAGGGGTTGATGGTGTTGTATAGCCTCAAAAAGCCGCCGAGCGAGGCGTGGCTCGAGCGAACGGTGCGAGCTTGGTCGCCGTACCGCACGTACGCGTCGCGTATTTTATGGAAACTTGCCGATAGAAAATCCGCGCGCATTGCTCGTAAGCGCCCTCGTTGATTAAGCGCGTTTTGGAAAACAATCTGCAACTGTTAGCATGTTCACATGCAGGCATTGCAAGCAATAACACTCGGATTGCTGCAAGGCGTCACCGAGCTTTTTCCGATATCGAGTCTTGGGCATAGCGTCTTGTTGCCGCCGCTATTGCACTCGCAGCTTGACGAAAGTGCCCCTTCTTTTTTGATTTTTTTGGTGGCAACGCACGCTGCAACAGCACTGGTACTCTTCGCCTTCTATTTTTCAGATTGGATGAAGATTGCTGGCGGCATGCTGCATTCGCTGCGCACCAGGAGAATTTTGGAAGAAAATACATACGGTAAAATTGGGTGGCTCCTGGTCGTCTCTACCGTACCGGCAGGCATCTTAGGAATACTATTTGAAAAAAGCATTCAGGGATTTTTTGCCACCCCGCTGTATGTGGCATTGTTTCTTGTGGGTAACGGCGCGCTCCTTTTTGGCGCTGAAAGACTCAGGCGTTCACGCACGAGCGTAGGGGCGGCAGTCGACAAGCGCATCGCCTCCCTTTCATGGAATCAAGCAATTGGTATCGGATGCATGCAGTGTCTTGCGCTTTTTCCCGGTTTTTCTCGTACGGGAGCCTCGCTTGCTGGAGGGTTACTTTCAGGATTCTCGCACGAGGAAGCAATGCGATATGCTTTTTTGCTTGCGACGCCAATTATTGCTGCGGCTGCAGTACTCAAATTGCCCGAATTATGGGGTTCGGAAATGGGATCGCTCGGCATTGTACTTTTGGGCACCGTTTGTGCAGCTTTGGGCGCGTATGTCTCGGTACGCTTTTTAACGCACTATTTTAAAACGCGCACGCTTGTGCCATTTGCCGTATATTGCACGTTTGCGGGTTTGGTGAGCCTCGTCTTAATGCGCTAGCGACGCAGGGGCGCTCTTGAACCAGGCGAATATAAAGAGACCAAAAGCAAGAATAAGCGAGGCAAGACCATGTTTGAAGTGGGCCACAGTGCCGTTGGCAACATACCCGGGCATGAAATGCGGCAAATTGCCAGCAGGGGTCATCCAGTAATATGCAGCAATTATTAAAAAGAGTATTCCCAGTAACACTGAACCTCGCGCGTATAGTTTATCCATATCCCCAGTGTAGCAGGCGGATGTGGTATGCGCATGATACAGTTATGCACATGGTAGCAAAGAAAAAGAAGCGCAATTATAAAAAGGCCCCAGGGGGCAAGCGTCACAACAGAAATCGTTAGATGCGAATTCAGTTTTAGTGGATTTACCGTACGGTCAGGGCGGTCATTTTGAGTACGCCGATAAGACATTGCGTACAGCACCTTCCTGATTGATCTTCGTTCAAATCAGAATTTCCGCACTGATTGCAGGTTGCTTCGCTTGCGTCAGTAAGCACAACTTTGCAGTGATGACAGTAGATTTCAGATCGATACCGAGCAACGAATGGCAAATAATCAACTGATGGCACGAGCGAGCGGCCTTGCATAGGTGCATTCTCGAGCCAGACAGGGAAGTCTTTGCAGACTCGAATAGTGAGTAAGCAGCGATAGTTGTTGCATTTATACGTGGCGATTTCGGCCATAGGTATAAGCCATATAACACATTTCATACATTAAGTCAAACTTAAGCTCCCTGAGTTCAATAACCCGTCCCTCGGGGCAGCTCGTCTTGTGCGGATAGCAATCCTATGCAATGGTTAGAGCATGTCGCCAAGGAGTAACGGAGATTTTTACGTACGTACGATAGCGTGATGGTGATAAGGCACGAGTAACTATGCTTAGCCGCCTTATTACAACCATAGGTTCCACTTTTTATAACCCAGCTTTTTATAACGCCGCACGAAAGGGTAGCTACCACTCACCTATCAAAATCACTGCATTCCTTGGTTCTCTCGGCTCGCTCGTACTCATGGTTTCTCTCTACGGTTATATCGCAGTGTTTGCCATAGGCGACCCGATAAGCCGTGTAGAGGCTGTGTATCCAAGCGAGCTAGCCGTTACACTTGCAAATGGTGAAGCGAGCATAAATATGCGAGAGCCCTACGCAGTACCAAACCCTTCCTTCGGAGTTGTTTCGGGTGTGCCAAAAAATCTAGTGTTATTTGATACGAAGGATACGCTGAAAGGCGGTGCTGCCGACAATAATACCGTAGTCCTCGTTAAAAAAACGTACGCCGTGATCGAGAACTCATTGAATGAGCGCACGATATCATTTTCTACTATTGCTACTTCGAGCACCACTACCCTCACTAAGGCCGATATCGAAACGCTCGGTACCGCAATGAGGCCGTATGTCATGCCGACGCTGCTTTTGGGCGGTGCCGCGATGCTAGTTTTGGCCGGTCTCTCGGTCACTTTTGGATGGCTTGGATTTCACCTTTTATACCTTGTCATTCCTACCGTGTTTTTGTTTATGTACGGCAAATTTCGTATTCCGGAAATGGAGTGGAAAGAGTCGTATATTGTCGCTGTCTACGCAAGCATACCAGTCGCCATTGCAACTTTTTTGCTTCACTTGCTAGGGTACTCGTGGCCAGTATTCTTCTACACTTTTATGGTGGTAACAATTGCTCTAATCAACTTGGTTCCGATTCCAAACCAAGTACCAAAGGAGTTCCGGCATGATAAACTAGACAGTTAGGAGGTACTGTGCTACTATTGTAACACAACGAATCTCATATAAGTTGTCTCGGAAGTCGCCGAGACCTTCCTCTAAGGACTCAGATAGGAAGCAAGCTTTCGAGACCAGTTGCAAATAGCAGCTGCCCTAGGCAGATAAGTAATATTTTTTGTTATGCAATCTATAAACGTGCAATGGAAAGTTGGTTCCGGCCAAGGAGGCGGCTCGCGTCGCTCGGGAAGCTCTCGAGTGCAATATGGGGCTCGCCCGCAAGGGCAGCGCTCCTACTCGCGCCCTCGATCGAGCGGCAACCGCGGCAATAATCGCGGGAGCTATATCCATCATTCCAAATTTATCAACAAAGCGACTTCGGTGGAGGCCGATGTGCCCTATGTGGCCAAGCATGCTTTCGCCGATTTTGAAATCGACGAGCGTATTAAGGCAAATATTGCAAGTAAAGGCTACACGACTCCTACGCCAATTCAAGACCAAGCCGTGCCGGTGGTGCTCGCGGGGCGTGATATTTTGGGTATTGCAAACACGGGAACAGGCAAAACAGGCGCGTTCCTCATCCCTCTCTTACAGAACGCAATAGAGGATCGCAATAAACGATTCCTTATTATGGTGCCTACTCGCGAACTCGCACTCCAGATAGAAGAAGAGTACCAAGGCTTCGCCGCTGGCTCAGGATTCCACTCAGTGTGCGTTGTGGGTGGCGCGAATATCAATCCGCAAATCCGCGCGATGCGGGCAGATCCTGTATTCGTCATAGGGACGCCAGGCAGGCTCAAAGATTTAATGGAGCG
>JAYTRG010000009.1:0-4857 GCA_043746305.1 Candidatus Parcubacteria bacterium | reverse complement strand
ACTTGAGTCTGTTGGAGAAATAATATTTTTTATTACTTATTTTCATTCTTCATGTTTACTACCATAGTTCAGAAATTGTTCATAGGTGTTTCTCAGCATTCGATGCTTTCGGCCGTCGGAGCTGCAGATAGTGGAATGAGAGGCGGGGATGGAGGAATTGCCGTTTTTGTACTTGCCCTGTTTTTTTTCATTTTCATTTTCATTTTCATTTTGATTCTTGCCATTGCTGCGCTCATACTCGCGTCATACTGGAAAATTTTTAAAAAGGCTGGTCACCCTGGTTGGACCGCACTTGTTCCTTTTTACAACACCACGGTTTTATTGGAGATGATAGGAAAACCGTTGTGGTGGGTTGTGCTGGTGCTCATCCCCGGCGTTAATATTGTGATTAGCGTTATCATTACCATCCGCATCGCGAAGGTGTTTGGGAAAGGGGGAGGGTTTGGGATCGGGCTTATTTTGTTACCGTTTATCTTTGCACCGATACTCGCATTTGGAAAAGCGCAGTACAGCAATTCCTTTCCGCCTGCCGGCCCACTTAAGGAGACAACAAAGTGGGCTCTCATTGGCCTCGGTGCATATATGCTGTACGTCATGTTCTTTTTCAGCATTTCAGCGTCTTTTGCCACGAACAACCCAGGATCAATCAGTTTGCAGGTACTTACTCGCTCCGACGGTACCGCTTCGGGTTATGCCATTGACGGCGCCCATGTGTATTACGATGACGTGTTGGTAGCACATGCAGATCCCGCAGCATTTACCCTCGAGGGAGCTTATGGGCTTGACCAAAACAGTGTCTACTACGGCGGCAACGCCATTACCGGAGCCAGCGCATCGACGTTCACAGCCCTATCAAACATCGAGTACGGATCAGATGCCGCGCATGTGTATCAATACGGAAGCATTATTACTGGAGCTGATCCGAATACGTTTTCTCTAATCGATGACAACTATTCTAAGGATTCTCACTCCGTGTATTTTCAAGGAAGCAAAATTGACGGTGGTGATGCCAACACGTTTACCATCCCAAAAAACGGTCATAATTCGGGCTACGGAGTTGATACGCATACTGTATATTACGAAGGCGTTGTGGTAGCCGGTGCCGACTCAGCCACCTTTGAAGTTGTTGACCAAAACGTTACTGCCTATGCAGGGAATTTAACCTATGACGCGAAAGATGCACGACATCGATATTTGAGTGGAAATATCGTTCGCTAAATGCAATGTTGAGGCATATTATAAACTTTCTGCATGCGGCATATAACACTCAGTGCATTATCAGCGCCTTCGGCGCTCAGTGATGCAAAGCGAGTAATTTCACGAGGTGGCGTAATGCTTTTCCCAACCGATACGCTCTATGGTCTCGGAGCAGACGCTTTTTCTGATGAAGCGGTCGACAAAATTTATGCAATTAAAGGTAGGGACGAGCGCAAGCCTATACACTGCATTGTGGCCGATCTTGCCATGGCGGAGTTGTATGCGCATATAGATAGCAATGCTCGCGCGCTTGCGAGGATGCTCTTGCCGGGAGGCCTTACGCTTATCTTAAAAAAGAGGTCGCATGTAACAAGCGGCATCGCGCGGGGTATGCATACCATTGGCATCCGCATACCGAACAACGCGTTTTGTCTTCAGCTTGCTGCGGAGCTTGATCGCCCGTTTACCGCGACATCGGCCAATCTTTCGGACCATGTACCGTTGACAACGGTAAAAAATATAGCGCATCAACTGGGCGAAGCTACAGAAAGAATTGATTTGGCATTAGATGCAGGCGAGCTGCCTATTACCATTCCCTCTACGGTGGTAGATCTTTCAGGGGAACAGCCGTTTATATTGCGCGAAGGAATTGTGCCCACCCACCAGATATGGGATGCCATTGGCATGGGAGAGTAGTTAAGAGAGAACCGTCATTGACGAGAGGTGCCCATTTAGTACACTTGGAGGATATCCATAAGTCGCGTGCAAACGACAACAATTCATACTATGAGCGAACGAATGTATCAAGGGATTATCGGTGTTTTGGTGTTGATTATTATTGTGGGAGGTGCGGTCATGCTTGGCTCCCGCAAGGAGGAGTCTGTTTTTTTGGGTGTCGCAGCAACATCTACATCAATAGATGATGCGGCAATGTCTGGGAAAGGCGCTGTCAACGTCTCTACCGAAGCAGTGCAGCAAGGAGGAGCCGCTGCAAAAGATCAATCGAGCCAAGCAAATATGGTCGTGGCAGCAGGATCAGATTCAGTTTCTGTATTCGACCAGCCTGCAGGCATGACAGTGGCTGTCCAGAATGTCTCTATTTCAAAGCCGGGATGGGTCGCTATAAAAGATGGCGGCTGGTATCTTGGTGCAGCCAAACTTAGTCCTGGAACTCATAGCAATATAACAGTTGATCTATTGCGCGGTACAAAGACTGGGAGCGCATACGAGGCGGTACTCTTCTATGACAATGGTAACGGCACATTCGATGTTCACGCAGACACCGTAATCACCAAGGCCGACGGCAGCGCTCTTTCTGCAGCGTTCCTTGCGAAGTAGTTTTTCTTGTGGTATGGTGCTCGCTATGAGTACAACAAGGGCAGTAATTACTATGTTAATAGCGCTCGTTATGGGCTCTATGCCCCTTACTGCAAGCGCAGGTCTTCTTGATGGATCGTATTCGGTCACGTACGGCGCTGGTACGAGTATGTGCCCATCTCCTTACAACAACACATACGCCTGCCCTTCGGGCGTGGGAGGAATTTTTGGGGTAGGCGGTCTCATCGACTTCAATAATCCGCAAGCGGCTTACTACGGAGGCTACAGCAGTGGATATGCGCCTTCATACGGCGGCGGGTATTATCAACAGCCATCTTATAACTATCAATATCAGCAGCCGACGTCCTACGCACCGCAGTACACGTATACCCAGCCCACTTACGCTCCAAGTTACGCGGCATCTTCCTACTACGGATACACGGCGCCATCCTACGGGTACTCGTACGCGCCGTCTTACGGATACAACACACCTTCGTACTCTTACGGATATGCACCAGCGTATCAGTATCAATACGCAGCAGCGGGCTATTCTGGGTACGCGTATTAGCAAGCAGCGTTTGTTCTGAAACAGCGCGACCTAGGGGTCGCGCTGTTTTGTTATCTTTAGATACGCACAATTGACGATGAACTAAAGTTTATTCGTTATCGCACCGGTGGAGTACGTCGCTTATATTCTCGCGTTCTATCACAAGCGAAAGCGTTTGCCCGGTAACTGTACTAACAGATTGATGCGAAAAACAGTGTGCTAAAATTCCAGTATGGCTGGAGAGCAAACCATTTCTCGATTTACTGAACAGTTCGATTGGGAGCCAGTGGTTTTAAACAGCGACGCGCTCAAAGCATATGCGTCTTTCATCGTTTGCGGTATGGGGGGCTCGCAACTCGGGCCCATGCATATTCAGCAGTTTGCGCCGAAGCCAGAAATGATTCTTCACAAAGATTACGGATTGCCCGACATGACTGCCGCAATGGAAAAGCAATCACTTGTAATCCTCAGTTCCTATTCTGGCACCACGGAGGAAACACTCGACTCTGGCAGAATGGCGCTTGCCCATGGACTGCCGATCGCTGCTGTCTCAACAGGGGGAACACTGATTGATTTTGCACGAGAGCATGCGTTGCCGTATGTAGTGCTGCCTGATACGGGCCTTCAGCCGCGGCTGGCCTTTGGGTATTCGCTCCTTGCAATAGCGCGGCTCATGGCAGATACCTCGCTGGAGGCGCGCATTCGAGAAAGCGGCAAAAAACTGAACGTGCAGGTGCGCAAGGATGAGGCTCTCAGTCTCGCTCGGGCGCTTTATGGAAAAGTGCCGCTTATATATACTTCGCGCGCAAACGCACCGATAGGGTACATCTGGAAAATAAAAATGAACGAGACGGCAAAAGTTCCGGCCTTCAGTAATATGTTTCCGGAAATGTGCCACAACGAAATAAACGGGCTCGACCCGCAGGAAACAAGCTCCTTGCGCGCGAATATGAGCATTATTATGCTCACAGATGCTTTGGACGATCCACGCAACCAAAAGCGCATGCAAGTTGCAGCAGGTATATTTATCGAGCGGGGAATTTCAGTTTTACAAGTAATGCTCAAGGGCGAAGGGTTTGCAAAAGCGCTCGACGCGGCAATTTTTGCGGATTGGATTTCTTACGCGCTTGCAGCGCACTACGGCGTTCCAGACGAGGCAACGCCGCTCATTACTGAGTTTAAAAAGCGTATAGCCGCATAAGTATGCATATCATCGCCGACGTTGGAGCAACGAAAACGCGCATCGCGGGCAGCGGAACTCTCGAGGGATTTAGTAAGCCAGTTATTTTTAATACACCCCTCACATATGAGGAGGGCTTGAAGCGCATCATAGAAGACGCCCAGCGCTTTGCTGGCGATGAGCATATCGATGGAATAGCGATTGGCGTGCCGGCACGCCTCACGCGCGACAAGCGCTTTATTTTGAAGACCAGTAATTTGCTCGGATGGGAAAATAAAAACATGGTATGGGACCTTGAACAAACCTTTCACACACGCGTACTTTTGGAAAACGACACTGCGCTCGTAGGTCTTGGGGAGGCGCATTTTGGCGCTGGGAGGGGCGCAGAGATTGTGGTGTACATTACCATCTCGACGGGTGTAAACGGCGTGCGCATCGTACGTGGCTGTATCGATCACAGTGCTTTTGGTTTTGAAATTGGTTATCAAAAACTAAATGTGGACAATGTCGCCGAAAATTGGCAAGACATGATTTCTGGAAAGGCAATCCAGGAAACGTTTGGCAAGCCGCCGCGCGAGCTCGGAAAAGAAAACTCTATTTGGGAAGATTTGGCAAA
>JAYTRG010000008.1:0-5018 GCA_043746305.1 Candidatus Parcubacteria bacterium | reverse complement strand
GAAGTTGCGCCGAGCAACGTAGTACCGCCAACAGCGCAGTGATACCAACAGATTCTGCACTCCGCAGCTAGAGCGACACCGTGTATTATATGATGATGCGCCGACCGCTACTAGCCGTATTCGTACTATTTGCCGCTACAACGGGAATAGGCGCCTTCGCGCATTTCTACCCTGTACCGGTTGCAAACGTAGCTGCAGCTATTGCATACAAAACTCCCCAAGAGCAGAACGACCTCTATGTGCGCTTTGTATTGGAAGCGTACGACATTATCCAAGTCAACTATTGGCAAAAGGCCCCCGATGCGCAAATGGCGAGCTTATTTCAATTGAGTCTCGACAAGGCCGGGAGCACCAGCACCCCCGCTGTATCAGACCGTCCTGGTATTGCAAAGCAACTGGATAGCGCGTTCAACTCACTTACAGGCGACACTCAAAAACGCCAGCTTGCCACCGCCATACTTCAAGTGGCGCTCTACAATCTCGCGCCAAACGGTCGAAGCGAACTGCTCACGGCGCAAGATCAAAAGGCCGTGCAAAACACCGTGGCCAATATCAACCCAAGTTCAAATCTCTACAACGAGCTCGGCGTGGCCGCGAGTAGTTCCGAGGCGCAAATTAGAGAAGCGTATACACAAAAGAAGCAAGCGCTTGAGGCGTCGAGCTCGCCGGCAGCCGCCGCAGCGCTCCAGCGTGCTTCTTATGTGAACGACGTCTTGACAAACTCGACCGATAAGGCGCGTTATGATCAAAATAAAGCCGAACCTACGGTTTTTCCACATGTTTTTGGTTCCACCATATATCTCAATGTTGCCCGTATGTCGCCGCAGACGGCCGGGGATTTTATCGCCGCGCTCAATAACGCCTCGACTACGCCGCTCTCCAGCATGGTAATTGATTTGCGGAATAATATTGGCGGCTCTCTCGAACAAGTACCCAATATGATAGGTATTTTTATGGGACTCAATCAGTATGAGTTCGACATCTTTCATCAAAGTGATTTTCAACCTATCCGCTCTCCAATCGCTCGGGACCCTGATCTCGACCGATACAAAGAGATTGCCATTCTCACCAATGATCAAACTCAATCAAGCGCCGAGGTGATGACATCAGCCCTTAAGCGCTTCCATATGGCCTATTCTGTGGGTACTAACACCCGCGGATGGGGGAGCGTGGAAAACACCTTCACTCTTACGACACAAATTGACCCATCTACCCAATACGCGCTCCTTTTGGTAATAGGGCTCACGTTGCGCCCTGATAATCAACCGATTGAAAGCAGTGGCGTAGACGTCGATGTATCCATACGCGATAAAAACTGGCAGAGCGAGCTGTCGCAGTACTTTCACTCGCAAAGCCTCATTGCAGCGATAGAAAAAACAGTAACACTGGATCCTCTCAAGTAATAAGTGCGGCGTTTTTACTGCTCCGTTTGCTATACTTCAACCATGACAACCGCAGAGCTTAAAAAGCGCGTGAGCGTCCTTGAAAAAGAACTCAAGCTCTTGCAAAAAGAGGTTGGGCTACATCGTCCCAGTGTGGACACCGCTCATTCGCTCCCAAAAAAGAAAAAGATGTCTGCGGGGTTGCGCCAGGGTATTAAAGAGTGGAAGGCAGGTAAGGTATCAGGCCCATTCAAAACAGCGGATGAGCTCATGGCTCATTTGGAAAAATGATCTATACCACGACACCTCGTTTCGACCGTGCGTTTAAGAAATTTCCGCGTCAAGTGTGCAGCGCGTTCCGCAAACAAGCAGAATTTCTTCTGAGTGATATTCGTTATCCATCACTTCGCGCCAAAAAGTTCGATGAGTCTGTCGATGTATGGCAGATGAGAGTTACAGACAACGTGCGCTGCTATTTTGCAATCGATGGAGATTCGTACGTTTTTCTTGATATAGAGAAGCATCGCGATTGATACGCACAAACGTCTACGCGGAAACGGTGCCTGACGCGTATTTTCTGCGTGATAATATAGGGCAGTATGACCCTTTCAAACGAAGACAGAGCCAGGCTCGAACAAATCGAAGAAAGGGCGGAACCGCTTGATCCCGCTACATGCGCATCGAATAAGCTTTTAAGACATTCAATCGATTCTCTCGAGAATTCTTTAGGCAAGTTCCAACAAAGCAGTGACAAAATCGGGACACTGTTGATTATTCTCACGGTCGCGCTTGTGGTACTTGGCTCATTGGCACTTTCTCCTCTTTACTTCGGGTATGTAAGGGAAAATTGTTTTAAGCAGACACACGTCTTACTTGGAACGAAATCGAGCGGACTCAATGTCTACGCTTATACAGATCAAACGGGAGAAGTAGAATATCAGGATTGTCTAAGGGCAAACGGGCAATAACGGTTCTTGCATTCGATGATTATTTCCGCTACATTTACTCCACGCCCTCGGGCGATTTTATTTTAGGGACATATGGCACGAGACTATCCATTAGAGAAAGTACGGAATTTTGGCATTGTAGCCCACGTGGACGCGGGTAAAACGACTACGTCGGAGCGTATTTTGTATTACACCGGAGAATCACACAAAATCGGTGAAGTACACGATGGTAACACCACGACCGACTGGATGGAACAAGAACGCGAGCGCGGCATCACTATCACCGCTGCCGCCATTACTTGCTTTTGGAACCCTACGTACATGGGGGCCGATCTTTCGAATAAGCATCGATTCAACATCATCGACACGCCGGGTCACATCGACTTCACCTCCGAGGTGAAGCGAAGCATGCGCGTTCTCGATGGGGCGGTGGTGGTGTTTGACGGCGTTGCAGGCGTAGAGCCCCAAAGCGAGACCAACTGGCGCTACGCTGAAGAGGCCAATGTGCCGCGCATTTGCTATATAAACAAGCTTGACCGTACCGGAGCATCATTTGAGAAATCATACGCTTCAATTCTTGACAGACTTTCAAATAAGGCGATTCGTCTGCAGATTCCTATAGGAGCAGAAGGCGATTTTGAGGGCGTTATAGACGTATTACACATGAAAGCCTACAAATTCGAAGGCGAAATGGGGAAAGAAGTTTCGTTTTATGACATTCCTGAAAAATATTTGGAAGATGCAAAAAAGTACCGAGCCGAGCTTGTAGAGCGTATTGTCGAGCAAGATGACTCCATGATGGAAGCATTTCTTGATGGAAAAGAAATTGCGCTCGCGGATTTGAAGAGAATGCTACGCAAGGGAGTTATCGCCAACGAAATATTCCCTGTGCTTACCGGCTCATCACTCAAGAACAAAGGGGTGCAGCTTGTACTCGACGCAGTTGTCGACTACCTACCGTCTCCGCTCGATGTTCCGGTTGCTCGAGGGATTAATACCGACACCAACGAAGAAGAGGTTCGCGAGGCAAGCGACGCTACGCCGTTCTCCGCGCTCGTCTTTAAGCTGCAAGTGGACCCATTTGTGGGAGCGTTAACATTTTTCCGTATGTATTCCGGCATGATAAAGGCAGGAGACACCGTATATAACTCAGCTAACAACAAAAAAGAGCGGGTGGGCCGCATCGTTCGCCTCCAAGCCGACAAGCGTGAAGACCTAAAAGAGGTGTATGCAGGCGAGATTGCAGCGTTCGTGGGAATGAAAGAGGTAAAGATTGGCCACACCATCTGTGACCCCGATCACCCTATTGCACTCGAGTCCATCATATTTCCTGAGCCAGTTATCTCGATGCGTATAGAACCTAAGACTAAGGGAGATCAGGAGCGTATGGGAATCGCGCTGTCGAGGCTTTCAGACGAAGACCCCACGTTCCGCGTTAATTCTGATCCTGAGACTCTCGAAACCATTATTTCGGGCATGGGAGAACTTCATCTTGAGATTATCGTTGATAGAATGAAGCGCGAATTCAACGTGGAAGCAACCACCGGTAAGCCGCAAGTTGCGTACCGAGAGACTATTCAAGGCACAAGCGACACCGAGTACAAGCACATCAAGCAAACGGGCGGTCGCGGTCAGTACGGCCACGTCAAAATCCGCATGAAGCAGCTTGCTCCAATTGTCGAAGGAGAAAAAATTAAGAACAACGTTGATCGTGAAGATCACTTTGAGTTCATCAACAACATTAAAGGAGGTGCAATCCCCAACGAGTACATCCCGCCTATCAAGAAAGGTCTCAAGGAGGCAATGGAGAGAGGTGTACTCGCAGGATTCCCGATTGTCGACGTATCCGTCGACCTTTACGACGGCTCATTCCACGAAGTAGATTCTTCCGAAATCGCCTTCAAACTAGCAGCAATCAACGCGTTTCAGGAAGGTTTCCGTACCGCTAGACCCGTTATTCTTGAACCTATCATGAAGCTTGAGGTGGTGGTACCTGAAAAATTCATGGGAGACGTGACTGGCATGGTAAATAGTAAGCGCGGCTCTATAGAGGCCATGGGTGAGCGCGGGCAAGCTAAGGTCATTACCGCAAAAGTTCCACTTTCAGAGCTTTTTGGCTTTACAACCCAGCTCCGCTCGGCCACAGAGGGCCGCGGCGTACCAAATCTCGAGTTTTCTCACTACGCAATAGTACCTCGCAACGTGCAGGAAGAGATTATTGCGAGTCGGAAGTAGTCTCTCAGCGCTTGCGCCCCATGGCGCTTTCTCAGAGATATCTACTTTGTTTTTGAAACAAATCGGCAATCGCGCACGCGGTTCGAGTTTAATTTGTATTATGTTCTCTCGATTACCTCTTTTAGTATTCGTTATGGTGGCTGTTCTACAGACGCTGAGAGCAGAAAGGTATTTTGCCTTATAAAAGCTTGTTCTTGTTGACACCGGCGTCTAAATCGACTACATTGTGCGAATCCGCTGCGGCGGATTTTAATTTGACCATGAGCCGATCACTAAAAAAAGGTCCCTATGTGGACGAAAAACTAATGAAAAAAATAGGCGCGCGAAAGCCGAGCGCTGGCGCTATTAAAACGTGGGCACGCGCTTCGGTAATATCACCTGAATTCGTGGGGTACACTTTTGCCGTCCACAACGGCAAGAGTTTTGATGATGTATATGTGTCTGAAGATATGGT
>JAYTRG010000007.1:0-4676 GCA_043746305.1 Candidatus Parcubacteria bacterium | reverse complement strand
GTAAGCTCATCTTTCTCTCCTTGCTTTTGTATAGTGACCGTTGAGCCAAGGCTTACTGTCGTGCCCTTAGTGTGCTCAATGATACGAGCGTGACTGATTTGCTCTTCGATTACGCGAATCCTGTCTTCTGTAGCAGCTTGTAAATTCCGTGCTTCCTCATATTCAGCGTTCTCTGACAAGTCGCCAAGCGACCGAGCGTATTCGAGCTGTTCAGCGATTTCGCGCCTGCGAACAGTCTTGAGATGATCAAGCTCTTGCGTAAGTTCTTCGAACTTATCTTTTGAGAGGTAGTTGGTACTGTCGGGCATAGGTGAGAATGACTGGCACATTGTACATGACTTATGGAAAAAGCAATAGGGCTTTGGATACAAGTCATTTCGGCGGTGGCAAAAAAGCTAATTAACGTACTCGGGATGGTTCGCCATCAGCCAATAAAAAAACGGGTTCATGCCGGGAGCTGCGCCTAAGAGCGTGCCATCGGGTGCATTTTCGAGCACTACTGCGTAAGCGTATTTTGGGTTTGTGGCAGGCCAAAATCCTACGGACCATGAGTTCTCCCATTGATTATGCGTACCGAGCTGTGCGGTGCCGGTTTTAGCGGCTATGTCGATGCCGGGTATGTTAAGCGCCTTCACTGTTGCGTCCCGCCGGGTCGAGGTTACCGCGAGACGCATGCCGTCGCGCACAATTTGCAAATATGAGTCGGGTATTCCGAGCGGTCTTCCTACCGGACTAGAGGAGGCAATAATTTGCGGCACCAAAAGCGTACCGCCGTTTGCAATCGCCGCGATATAATCCACCGCTTGAATGGGCGTGATCTGAAAACCGTACTGCCCTATCGCGGTGTGGTAGGTGTCGCCAATGCGCCACGTAGGGTCATTGGGAAACGCAATCGCCTTCCATGCTGGGCTAGGAATAATCCCGCCCTGTTCACCAGGGAGTAAAATACCTGTTGTTGTGCCAAGGCCAAACTTTTTTGCATATTCGTCGATACGAGAAATGCCTAATCCTTGTTGGCCGCCATAGCCACCGCCTATCGTGTAAAAATATTCATCAGATGAGACAGCAATTGCAGTGCGCATGTCTATAAGGCCGTGAGCAGTCCAGTCCTTAAAAACGGAAGGATGCAAAGGGTCATATGGATTGGGAAGTGTAATTGCTCCTATTGAAAGAATTTCCTTATCCGGACTAATGATCCCCTCATTGAGGGCTGCCGAGGCGAAAATAGTTTTTACAATAGATCCTGGCGTGTACTGTCCGCTTACAGCTCTATCGAGCATGGGAGTCTGCGGATTGTTCACAGCCGCGGTAATTTCCGCGGAATCACCGTCGGTAAATGCTTGATCGCTGTATTCTGGAAAGCTGGTAATGGCTAGTACTTGCCCTGTGTGGACGTCCATAATAATGGCAGCTCCTCCCTTAAACCCATTGCTCGCGGCATGCTGCGACAAAATTTGATACAAGTGAGTTTGGATATCTTCATCAATGGACAAGTGAAGATCCGCGCCATTTTGGGGAGGTGTAGTAATATTTTGCCGCACAATATTGTGGTGCGCATCACGCTCCACCATACGAGAGCCGTTTACGCCACTCAGTACCTGATTAAATTCAAACTCAATTCCTGCAATGCCGGAGTATTCCGTACGCCACCAACTGCCGGTCGAGTCGGCTTTGGGATAACGCAAAAAACCAAGTAATATCGAAAACCCAGAATCGGGTATGTATTTGCGCAGCGCAAAGGGCGTGGTGATAGAAAGGCTATCACTTGAAGATGCGTCGCTCGCAAGCGATACTTCATTCCAAGCAAGGAATTTGCCAGTACGGTCGGTAATAAGTCCGCGCTCTGCAAAAATAGGCCAGCTCGCAAGCGAATTGTTCTTGCTTATTTCGGCATAAGACGCGCCGCCCGATATCTGCAAACTATACGCTCGTCCGACAAAAATAAACACGATGATAAAAAAAACGACCGAAACACCGAACAGCGAACGCGCGGATACCGGGTGCTCTACGCGACCTTCAAACTGACTCGTCTCATGTGCAGGAAGGTTGCTAGAGTCGAGAAAAATCTCCTCTGGAGCTATTTCTGGATTACTGCGCCTGCTTCTTACCATGGAGCCACTATATCCTCCCGGTGGACGGAGAGGAAGCCTGTTTTAGACGATGTGTTACGGGAGGATTTCTTTACGAACTGGCTCGAAGACCCAAACAGAAATGATTGTACCGATGAGAAAATACGGAGCCTGGCCGGGCGGCGCCCAGATCAAATCGAGTATAAGGGCGATGACGAGCGCCTCGGATGAACGCCACAACAACGCGAGAAAAAACATCGGAATAGCAGCGAAAACAGGAGAGATGAAAAGACCTCCGATAAGCGCGAGGGATGCGAGCGAGACGCGAAGCACCGTTGCGTTAACGATTCTCGACATACACAAATTGCAATTCTGTAAAATTTACCGGTGTTCGTACATACACCGCAGTCGAGGCACTCGACATATCTCCCTCTACGTGCTCGACGAGTCCCACGGGCTTACCAAGCGCACTCTGCGCTGTAACGGCCGTCCCCGTTGCAATGAGAGAGCCACGGGGAGCCATTCCAATAGCATTGCCGCCACCCCTACCTGCTAGGGTTATCGGAATGGATCCTGCGTGCACGTCAATGCTTTCGCCCGCTCGAAATATTTCGGAAACGAGTGAAGAACTTTGCTGTACATCTAATACGGTACCTACCACAAATCCCCCGTCCGACAAAACGAGTGCGCCGGACTGCACACCTTCTGCTTTTCCTGCGCCGATGAGAAATGTGCCGTACGCAGAAACGGTAAACGATGAGATTATCGGCGCAGTAATCCCTTTTGTAGTGGATGCCATATGAGCAAACATGCGCAGCGACTGGATCTGCGCTCCGCTCACCGCAGTTTCAGCAAGTTGTTCCTGGAGCGATGCTATTTTGGTGCGCAGCGCATTATTCTCGCTCTGAAGCTGCGCCTTGTTCGAAAATACGCCACTTCCAAAAGTGGCGACCCATACATAATCAACTTTTTGATATAAAAAGGCACCAATGCCGCGCAGCGGCGCACGCACTATTCCTCCCGAAAGCATATCTATAAAAAACAAGCCTGCTACCGCAAGTGTCATCAGCAGCAATTTTTTTCGTCCGCGCTTGTTGGTATCAGTGTACATATGGCACAGCTTTCAATGACACGAATTGATCAAGAAACGTACTGTACCTGAGCAAAACAGACTTGCAAGCAGGGTTACTCGGTAGGGACCAATTCATCCTCAGCGCGCACAAGCGCTTCGCGATAACTATCCAAATTATCAAGCATTATAGCGGTGCCGCGCACAACCGCGGTGAGGGGGTCGGGCGCTACCACCACAGAGACACCGAGCGCCGATGTTAGATATTGAGGCAAACCGCGAATAAGGGCGCCTCCGCCACATAGATATATTCCGCGCTGCATGATATCGGCCAAGAGTTCAGGTGGGGTAGCTTCCAGTACCTCTTTGATGCTTTCCACAAGCTCTTCAATGCCATGCCCTATCGCATTTCGTACATCTTGATCGTAAATAGTGATTTCGCGCGGAAGTCCTGTAACCAAATCGCGGCCACGTACAATCGCTTCCAAATGTTCACGAAGTGGCGCAACGGAAGCTGCTGCTATTTTTACTTCCTCGGCCGTCTTCTCCCCTATCAAGATTTTATACTCACTCCTGAGGTAGCCCACGATGTCGGCATTGAATTTGTCGCCTGCAATGCGCACGTTCCGGGAAACCACAAGCCCTCCAAGTGCGACAACACCAATGTCTGTGGTGCCTCCGCCAATATCCACCACCATACTGCCGCTCGCGGAGTGCACCGGCAGCTCTATTCCTATTGCTGCTGCCATTGGCTCTTCTACAACATGCACTTCTCGGGCACCTGCAGCGCGAGCTGCATCGCGCACTGCGCGCACTTCTACCGACGTAATTCCAGAAGGTACGCCCACTACAATTCTCGGACCAAGCATCTTACTCGAACCTGCTTGTGCTTTACCTATAAGATACGCAAGCATTTCACTGGTGACCTCGTAGTCAGAAATAACGCCATCAACCACCGGCTGCACCGCATGAATATGGGGCGGCGTGCGGCCCATCATGTCTTTTGCCTGAGCGCCCACCGCCACCACGCGGCCCGTTTTTTGGTTTATTGCAACGATTGAGGGTTCGTTTATAACTATGCCGCGTCCTTTTACAAACACCAGAGTATTTGCGGTCCCAAGATCAATACCAATATCGTTCGATAGATATGTAAGCGATCGATTGAAACTACCTCGAATGTCTGCGGTAAACGCCATAATGAGTATATTATTGTTGTAGTCGCTGGATAATAACACTTTCGGGAATCAGTGTCGTCGTGCCGCCTCCTCTCTCCATAAGCTCAATGGCCCCTTCTGTCATAGTCTTTTCAGAAACTACAAGCCGCCTGGTGATTCCTATCAGATCGGCATCGGCGAATTTTTCTCCTGCGCGTACATCGCGGTCGTCGTACAGTACATCCACGCCGTGCTCACGGAGGAGCTCGTAGATTCGGTCGGCTTCCTTCATTACCTCAGAATTTTTACCGACAACTGCCACCAAATGCGCATCAAATGGCGAAACCTCTCGAGGCCAGACAATTCCTTTTTCATCTGAAAATA
>JAYTRG010000006.1:0-2796 GCA_043746305.1 Candidatus Parcubacteria bacterium | reverse complement strand
TCTTTCATTTCTTTCCACTGTACGCAAATGTATCGGACGTATCTTACTGATACTGAATAAATATGGGGCGCGGGGTTAGCTTTAGGAGGTCTTGCGGTGTGAGAAGCCGTGTAGATGGAGGCTTGAGATCGTTTTTATAAAAAATCTTAAAACCAGTAAATTGCACAGGCAGAGAGGCGATGAATACGTGATAGGTATTCAATTTTTTGGCGGGAGATCCCCAGCCGTCCATATCCATTACGATTTGTACCTCCGGGAGCGGCTGAATATTTTTGTATCCAGATACCATTGCCTCGGTAAATCGATGCACTACCAGAATTTTTGGTGGCAAATTATTATCACGCACGAGCTGCGCAAGAAAACTTGCTGCGTAGTTTATGTCGGCAGCGCTAAAGGTGCCGATTTCTTTTCCTGGCTTTGCGCCGTCTTTCATAGAAAACTCTGGGTCTATAGCCAGGTGTACGTTGGGCATTGCAAGGTATTTTTGAAGAGGCGGCAATTCTTTTTGCAGAGTAGAGAGTCCTACTTGAATATCCAATATAACAATGCCGTGCACCTGATTTGCCAAATCGATTGCTTTATCAATCTGCGAATCTGGCATTCGAGCACGATACGTTCCGTCTACCGGTGAAGCTTGCGCTGTAACTGCTATGTAATCGATTGCTGGCACAACCGGTGTCGATGGGTCGGCGCTTTTCCACTCGGCTGCCGCATCTTCCAGCTTTTGTAGCACCTCATCCGGCGGAAATTCGCCGAGAACGCCCATTTGGGTTGAATAAAAGTTGCCGTAATACGCAACGATTCTGTTAAAAGGAAGTAGCGCGCCCGCGTTCGGGTACACAGTTTTTACGGGCCACAGATACGCCTTTGAGCTCGTTGCGCCGATAATGGGCATAGTTGTAGTGCCATTGTTTACAAGCAGCCACATCGCTTTGTCGTAGGCCACCTTATCGAGTCCGGGCCGCTTCACGGCCAGCACGGTAGTTGTCGAAAAACGATAAAAGGCAACTTCGGGCGCGGCGTGCACCAATACAAAGTAGCCAAGATAACCTAAGGGGAACAAAAAGATTGCAAAAGCGGCAACAAAAATTATTCGGCGTTTCGCCGAATATGGTCGCTCTCTCTTTTTCTTTTCATCTGACATGCGCATACTCATTGTACCTTGAGCGACTCGTATAAAGAACATATGCGATCCTAACGCAGCCTACTGCTGGATAATGAGCGAGCGGCGCATCGCGTCAAACTCAGCACTAAGTGCCGAGTCGTCGTATGGTTGCACAACGCCAGGTGGATAGTTGCCTAAGACGCCGTAGTGAATAAAATAGCGCACCGCGAAGCACGGATTTGTGCCAGGAAGTGCGTATACTGATTCTTCATATCGATTTCCCGCTGCAGCCCCCGAAGACGTGGCGAGTGAATACGCTGTATTGTCATCCGTGGTAGTAGCGCTCACAACCCGCTCGCCCAAAAATAACGCTGCTGAACATGCGCTCGAGGTGGCCATCTGTTCTACAGAAAGATAGGTATCGGGAGCCAAATTTGTCCCGCTAAAGGTACTGCTCGAAACAATGAATTTTACACCGCCGATTGTATATCTTGGACCCATTTCGGTATAGGAATAGGACGTATCAACGGCAAAATTTGCAGGGTAACGAATCGAAAACCCACGTGACGACGTGGCGTATGTGTTTGGTAAGCTGCCAGAATCTGGCGCTACTTCAAGACACCCACTATAAATCTTGTCGCCTGCGCCATTGGCCATCATCGCTGAGCGACCCTTACTCCAAAACACCATAGTTTCGCTGTTCGTTTTTTGCGGGTCCCCGTTAGAGTATCTCACTCCATCGGCAGAAATTGTTTGCTGCAAGGTAATGCTTGGGCCATCCGAAAGCTCCAGTGCGACGCTCCCTCCTGGCTTTGGCGGGCCGCCTGTGTCGCTCGCTTTTTCAGGTATACCACTAAAGTACGACGCTTGAATCATTTTTCCCGCATCGCACTGGTATATCACTACCGCTATCGGCTGAGCCGGTGTCATCTGAGCGGGTTTAGACGCAGCGCTCGGCGTGTAGATATAGATTGCTAACGCAAAAATAATCGCTAATATGCTTCCATAAAGCAATTTCTTCATGCCGCCAGTATATCACCGAGCGTAGCGAGAGCTGGCTAACGCATCTCGACGAATGTAAGCGCGCTGCCTCGCTCGCCAGCGCGGCCTGTTCGGCCAATGCGGTGTACGTAATCATCATACGTATTTGGCTGATCGTAATTAATAACATGAGATACTTTTGGAATGTCGAGACCACGGGCGGCAACGTCGGTGGCGACCAATATGTTTACCATTCCTTGCTTAAAGCCCTGGAGGGCACGTTGGCGTTGTGCATGGGCCTTGTTGCCGTGAATACTATCTGCTCTGAAGCCATCTTTCTGCAACGCTTTGGCAAGCTTTTCCACTCCATGTTTGGTACGACCAAAGACGATAGTTTTATCAAAGCCTTCTTGACCAAGCAGCATTTTGAGCTTATCGAACTTTTGCTCGCCTGGACGCACTTCCACAATGTCTTGGTCAACGTCTTTTGAGGTGTCGCGCGTCTTTACCGATATACGTACCGGATCATGTACGAATTCGTGAATGAGTGTATCGATTTCGGATGAAAGCGTGGCGGAAAAAAGAAGCGTATGGCGCTCGGCAGGAAGTTTGGCAAGAATAAATCGCATGTCATTGATAAAACCCATGTCGAGCATGCGATCTGCTTCGTCGAGAACGACGGTTTGATAGCGCGAGAGGTTGAGTACTCG
>JAYTRG010000005.1:0-7744 GCA_043746305.1 Candidatus Parcubacteria bacterium | reverse complement strand
CTTCTGAAGCCGTTCTCATCGTCAATGCAGAAAAAAGGGGAATAGCGGGATATATAGGTGGCAACACGCTCATCGAAATGGCATTTGGACATGTTTTGGGCAAGCCTCTTTATGTACTCAATCCATTACCTGATCTTTCGTATACATCTGAATTGCTTGCCATGAAACCCACTGTAATCCACGGAGATCTTTCATTGATCAAGACATATGGCGGTTGATGTTCTTATCGTGGGAAACGGGTCACGCGAACATGCGCTCGCTTGGAAAGTTGCTCAGTCGCCACGAGTGGGGAGAGTGCATGTAGCGAGCGGCAACGGCGGGACGAATGGGTTTGCTGAGCGGCTTGATATTGGCATCATGGAGCTTGAAAAGTTGGTCACGTTTGCCGAAGATAACAAGATTGGCCTCACTATCGCTGGCATGGATGATTCCATCGCAGCAGGTATTGTTGATGTATTTGAGTCACGCGGTCTGCGCATTTTTGGTCCTACGAAAGCCGCAGCACAGATAGAAAGCTCGAAGGCGTTTGCCAAGCAGCTCATGGCTGAGATAGGAGTGCCCACGGCGGAGTTTCGAATCTTTCGTGAGCACGATAAAGCGCTGGTGTATGTGCGCGAAAAAGGAGCTCCAATTGTGATTAAGGCGAGCGGGCTTGCGCTGGGGAAAGGCGTCTACGTGTGTAAATCAATAGAAGAAGCGGAGTCGGCGCTCAAAGAAATCATGCTCGATAAGCAATTCGGTGAGTCGGGTAGCGAGGTAGTGATAGAAGAATTTCTCGAGGGCCAAGAAATTTCTATTCATGCGCTTTGTGACGGAAAAAATTTTGTTCTCTTTCCGCCATCGCAAGATCATAAGCAAGTGGGCGAGGGTGATACTGGGTCAAACACGGGTGGCATGGGAGTAATAGCGCCCGTGCCTTGGGTAAGTGAGGAAATGATGGAAGAAATCGGAGAGCGAATAGTGCGACCAACGCTTGAGGCACTTTCAAAACGAGGTACTCCGTATACGGGTATTTTATACCCCGGCCTCAAAATGACACCACAAGGTCCAAAAGTTCTGGAATTTAATGCTCGCTTTGGCGCACCTGAGTGCGAGACGTATATGCGCCTCTTACAATCTGATCTTCTGGATCTTTGCGATGCCGCAATTGATGGCTCCGTGGGAAAGCTCATCATCGAATGGAACCCGGGCTTTGCCGCAACTATCATGATCGCCTCTGGTGGGTATCCAGGCGCATACAAAAAAGGGCTGCCGATAACGGGAATAGAAAAAGCCGAGAAAATAAACAACACCGTTGTATTTCATGCCGGTACACGGATGCAAGATGAAGAACTTGTAACATCGGGTGGGCGCGTGCTCGCAGTCACGTCTCTCGAGCGCACGCTCAAAGAAGCGCTTCACAGTGTTTACGAAGCAGCAGGCATGATTCAATTCGAAGGTAAATATATGCGTCGCGATATTGGCGCAAAGGCGCTGTTGGAATAGTACATAGCGCGAGCCCTTTTTTCAGACTCGCTTCATTTTGTACGATATAATTCATCGATGCCCCCTCGTTCACATACCGGTGAGCGCGCAACCCGCGTACCGGAAAAGTTCCGTACACCGCAGGAAGAACTTGCCTATTTGCGAGAGCAGGTGCGCGAGAAGGAGCGTGCGCTTGAGCTCGCGCCCGAGCGAGATGAGAGCGATCGAATTGCGCGCCGGGAAATTCGAGACTATGCCGAAGCCCATCCCGCAACAGTCCTGCACGAAAACGTGGTCATGGCCGAGCATGACATCATTCATCACGTACTTAAACTTGAGCCAGAGTCGCATGATAAACAGGTCGACGGCATTCTTAAACTCGCTGTTGAAAACGGTATACGCAACGCGCTCTCCGTGGCGCAGCGAATAAAAAATCCTCATCTTGAGGACGATGTGCATCGAGCTCTCGTGCGTTATGTAGCAGAAGGCCTTCCCGACAAAGGGTACGGCGTTCCCGAAAAAATTTCCCGAGCGCTCCACATGACGCTCTTTGAAATCCAACCGCAAGCAAGCAGCGAAAACAAAGAACAGCAAGGCCAGCAAAAACTGGAGCAAGTACTCAGCTCCTCGGAGCAGCTCTATGCGGGGCTTATGGGGCTCATAGATCCTGGCGAAGGGTTTTCTCTTGAACTTGCCGTGCCGCAAGGCTCCGAAGAGGTGTTCCTGTACCTCGCGGTGCCGGTTGAGAAAAAGGGGCTTGCCGAGCGACTCATCGCTTCGGTGTTTCCAAATGCGCGCATTTCGGAAAGTCGGGGCGACTACAATATTTTTAGCTACGAGGGAGAGCATGCCGCAGCGTACGCCGAACTCGCCAAGCCGCCCACTCTTCCGCTCAAAACGCCCGATATGTTTGAGCACGACCCTATGAACGTCACCTTGGCCGCGTTTGCAAAAATCGCTAAACATGGCGAGGGTGCGGCCATGCAAATTACCGTTGGTAATGAGGGCGACAGATATAATGCGCACTACAAAAAAGTCATGCGAGAGCTTGAAAAGGGAAAATCGCTTGGCGAAGCGATGAAAGTGCGCGAGTCTGAGTTTGCCGAAGTGGTGCGCGAAATGGGCCGGAACTTTTTTATGTCGGAACATCAAGTAAAAGAAGAGAAAGAGCGCGAATTTCGCAAGGCAGCCGATCAGGTTACGGTAGAGGAAGTAGGACGGAAAATAAAAACGCGTATTGCACCAGTTTCCATACGTTTGGTTACATCCGCCAAAACCGGCAAGCGCGCAGAAGAGATGCTTGAAAACCTTGCAGTGCCATTAGACCAATACGATGACCCTCGGGGAAATCATTTCGTGTGGAATAAAGTAGGCAGCTGGGGCTTGCAAGCGTTCTTACGCGATTTCACCTACCGGGAGTTTAGCAGCGGCATCTCGATGCCGCTCTCGCTTGCGGAGGTGACAGCGCTGTTTCACTTCACTGCCGAGCGTGTAACAACCTCGCGCGAACTCAAACGCTCGTTCGGCAAGCAGGCGCCTGCGCCGGTTGAGGTATCCGGCAACGGGGAAGGGAAGGAGCAAGGCATTACCATCGGCATCAATCAATACGGCGCCGACTCCGCAAAAGTGCATTTTGCGCCACCCGATAGGCTGAGGCACTGCTACGTCATAGGACAAACGGGTACTGGGAAAACCGGACTCATCAAAAATATGATTATTCAGGATATTAAAAATGGAGAGGGTATTGCGTTTATCGATCCGCACGGCAACGACATCGAAGATGTTTTGGCAGCCGTGCCGCCCGAGCGCGTGGGCGACATTATTTACTTTGATCCAGCCTACACCGAGCGCCCAATGGGACTCAACATGCTCGAGTATGACCACAGCAAACCGGAGATGAAAACATTTGTGGTGGACGAGGTGTACGGCATATTCCGCAAACTCTATGCCGATGTGCCGGAGGCGTTTGGTCCAATGTTTGAACAGTATTATAGAAACGCCGTACAGCTGGTAGTCGAAGATCCGGACTCCGGCTCCACCTTTGTAGAGATACCGCGCGTATTTGCCGATCCGGAATTTCGCAATCTCAAACTTTCCAAGTGCAAAAATCCGATCATTGTGCAGTTTTGGCGCAAAATTGCCGAGCAGGCGCAAGGCGACCCATCGCTCGAAAATGTGGCGCCCTACATCACTTCAAAATTCGACGTCTTTCTTACCAATGACATCATGCGACCGATCATCGCGCAGGAAAAATCGGCTTTTAATTTCCGCGAGATAATGGACAGTAAAAAAATATTTCTCGCGAATCTTTCCAAAGGACGCCTCGGCGACCGGAATACCTCGCTTCTCGGTCTCGTACTCGTATCGAAATTTTTGCAAGCAGCGTTCTCGCGAGTCGACACCAGAGGAGAGTTGCCGGTTTTTTATATGTATATCGATGAGTTCCAAAACTTTGCCACGCCCGCCATCGGCACTATCCTCTCGGAGGCGCGAAAGTACAAGCTCTCCCTCACCGTGGCGCATCAATTTATTGCGCAGCTCGATGAACAAATTCGCGACGCTGTTATCGGCAACGTAGGCACTAAAATCTCGATGCGCATAGGAACTACCGATGCCGAGTTTTTGGAAAAACAATTTTCCCCCGTATTTTCGGCGCAAGACTTGGAGAATCTTCCCAATCGTACCGGTGTCGCCTCGCTTCTCGTAAACGGCGTGCCAGCGCGGCCGTTTACTGTTTCTACCGAAGATTTGCCGCAGTTCGACTATTCTCGCATCAATCCGCTCAAAGCGCTCTCCTACGCCACATATGGTCGGCCGCGCGAGGATGTGGAAGACGAAGTGCGCGCTAAATTTGACGCTGCGTATGGCACCAAGTCTACCTTCGATCCGCTTGGCATACCTGCGCAGACGTACCAGTAAACTGATGTGCTATAGTTTTTCTATGAAAATGGCCGCGTATCTTACCGCTCTTGTATTTCTCGCGTTGCCTGCCAGTGCATTCGCAGATTCGTCTGTATCGTCGGAGATAATACATCAGACAGCTATTTCTGCGGCGATCTCGGCTTACGAAATGGCACAGACTACAGGTAAGCAGCTTGCATGCGGCACCGTCCTTAGCAAACAGCAAGTACAAGCGAACGAGCCCTTTGTTCTTGCATGGGGCTCAATAGGGGCTATGAGTCCGGGCGAAGACCCGTCGATTTCCATGTGGACACAAGACGACGCCATTATCACGTTTCTCGCATTGCCTGGTACGTGGACGTATCGATTCACCTTTTATGCCAAGGATAAATCTTCGGTTACTTGCACGGCACATATCCAGGTGCTCAATGACGCAAGCTCGAATGTGTAGTACACTTTCGCCATGCCACATCCTAAAGAAGAGCGGACGTTTGTCATTATTAAGCCCGACGGCGTGCAGCGCGGCTTGATAGGAGAGATCATTAAGCGATATGAGCGCACCGGCCTCAAGCTCGTAGCACTCCGGTTTGGAGTGGCCGACGAAAAGAAATTTTGGGAACACTACAACAAAGACGATGCGTGGTATCAGAAGAAAGGTACAAAAATAGCGGAAGATAAAAAGGCGAATAATCTCCCAGTTACGAAGGAGCCTCTTGAATACGGCAAAGATATCATCCGTCAGCTCGTTACCTTTATGACGAGTGGTCCAGTTATGATGATGGTTTGGGAGGGAAATCAGGCTGCGGCGGTGGTGCGCAAAATAACCGGCGACACCGAACCAGCCACTTCCGACGTGGGCACTATACGCGGCGATCTTACGGTAGACTCCTACAACATCTCTGCTGTAGACGATCGTGCTGTGCGCAACCTTATTCACTGCTCAGAGAACACCGAAGAAGGCAAGCGCGAGGTTTCGCTCTGGTTTACACCCGAACAAATCACCGAGTATCGCCTTGTGGGCGAGCAAATTCTCTACGACGTAAATCTCGACGGCATCCTCGAGTAACGTTTCGTATGCAGTACCTGCATCAGTCCACCTACGGTCACGCTGGGGAAGAGCACACGGCACGCGCTGTAATGGCTCTTGATAAGGGGCATGTGTATGACATAAAAAACGGACGCCCTGACATGGACAAGCCCCTGTACCGCGTTGAGGGTAACAAGTTATTTGCTACCGAGCATCATCCAAGCGGTGCTTCGAATCATGCTCTGTTTGAGATACGGGGGGACAAAGTGCACACTACCTCATTTCACCCAGCGCATACTACTTCCTCGCACGCGTTCACTATTCGATGAGCGCGCAACGTTTGATATTTCGATCATTCAATTTGGGTATATACTGAACGTAGCGGTCAGGTACAAAAACCTGCTTGGAACATATTCGGGATCCTTACATCGCTGTGCGCAATTTGCGTACATGCTGCGGGAACCCACCTGGCTTCAAACCCCAGGCTTTCCGTACCGGCCGCCCCAAAAAAGTCCCTTTCGGGGACTTTTTTGTTTCTCATGTGTCTCGTTTAATGATGCGTGCATGCGCGTATCGAAGTAGAGGCGCGTGGCAGTGCTATACTTTCACCAATGATTCGTCGCACACTTCATCATAATGCAAATAAAGTACCGGCAAATTTTTGCCGTCTTCCCGATGGATATGGCGTTGTAAAAATAGGTGTCTCTGGCGCCGCCGATACCGGTTATTGCGGCCTCGATGCGTTCGAAAAAGCAAAGGAGATAGGGCGCGAAATAGCGCGACAGGGCGCTATTATTACTACGGGAGCGACCACCGGCTTCCCCATGTACGCCGCGATGGGCGCTAAAGACGAGTGCGGTTTTTCCATCGGTTTTTCTCCGGCTTCTACCGAGCGGGAGCACGTGGATACCTACAAACTTCCGCTTGATTACATGGATGTGGTGGTTTACACCGGGTTTGGCTACGCAGGACGAGATCTCTTGTTTGTGCGTGGATCGGACGCCGTGGTGATAGGATGCGGCCGAATCGGCACGTTTAATGAATTCGCCGTGGCATTTGAGGACCATCGACCACTCGGCGTTTTGGAGGGGAGCTGGGAAACAGATGAGATTTTGCACCAGATGGTAAATTCTGCACACCGCCCCAACCCGAGACTCATTTTCGATTCCGATCCAAAAGCCATCATAGAACGCCTCATTGAGATGGTGCAAAACGAGCGCGTAGAGGCGGCGCTCGTGTATAACAATCACGACGGCTACGGCGCTACTGGGAAAAAACAGGAGGTTATATTATAAAAAAAGCCAGCCGTAGGCTAGCTTCTATTTTATAGAGCCAATAACTCGGGCAAATATTTCCGGATAATCTTTTGCAAGCGTTGAAAGCACCTTACGGTCGAGTGTGATGCCTTTTGCCTTTAGTCCGCCCATGAGTTTAGAGTATGAGAGACCTTGCTTTCTCGCTTCTGCATTGATGCGCAAACTCCATAATCCTCTCGCAAGGCGCTTTTTACGTTTGCGGTCGCGGAACGCGGACGCTCCGGCGTGGTAGATGGCGTCCTTGGCCATGCGCTCTTTGGTGGAGCGACCAAAACGATACCCCTTCACCATCTTTAGGGTATTACGGCGCCTTTTATTGGCAATAGTTCCTCGTTTTACTCGTGCCATACTTAGGTTCTAGGAAAAAATCTGCTTTTGTTTGCTGCGGTGAGGGTGGCATGAAAGATGCCCACGCGACGCTTAGCCTGGCGTCCGGAGCCACTTCCTTTTGCGTTGAAATGGTTCTGGCCCGGCGCGCGCGCTATGATTTTACCGTGCTTGGTAACACGTAGACGCTTCAGGTATGATTTATTTGATTTCATATAGTCTCTGCTTCAACAGCTCTTTCAGCTTGGTTTTTAGAGGGTTTTTTACCTCCGACGGCAGCCTCGATTACGACCGAGAGGCCTTTCGGGCTCTTCTTGATCTCGTCAGCGATTTTATACGATTCTGGCACTATTGCAAGGAATCGCACAAGCCGCTCCTTCAAAAAATCAAAATCCATGTATTTGTAGCGTCCCCAGAGAAATAGGTCGATTTTGACCCTATGTCCCTCTTTGAGCCACTCTGAAATCTTATTGACCTTGATCTTCATGTCATGCTCTGACGTACCAATCTTTACTTGTGCCTCTTTTGTTTCAGTGGGCTTGACGCTTGATCGCGCTTTTATCTCCTTTTCCTTCTTTTTTTGTTCGTACTTAAACTTGCCGTAGTCGGCGATACGGCATACTGGAGGGTTTGCCATGGCAGAAACTTCTATTAAGTCGAGCCTCGCCTCCCTAGCAGCAGCGAGCGCAACGCCTGTTGCGAGTATGCC
>JAYTRG010000004.1:0-3778 GCA_043746305.1 Candidatus Parcubacteria bacterium | reverse complement strand
GCGGGGTTTTGTTTTGATACAATGAAAATGGAAGTAGGTGAATACGCGGGCGACCACGGTTTCCCGCTACCGAACCCAGTACCCATACACCGAGAGCATCTCCGATTACGGTTTGAGATGGAGTGGTGTATGGGGCACTAACAAAAAGTGAAATAACTTGGTGTGGGGTGCTATGCGAGTTTCGCTCGCGGATACGATACAGCTTGAGACAGCAAATCGGGCAGTGGCACGGACGGCATCTCATACGCAACCGCAACTCGGACGACAACCTCTACGTTCGCTACCTCTACTGGAATGGCGACAGGTGGAACTGCTCCCACACATACGCGATTTTTTATGGAACGAACTGCGGCTCACACTGCATCCGGATAAGGTTTCGCTCCGTACCCCCGCCTCGGGCGTGGACTTTCTCGGATGGGTTAATTTCCCAGACCACCGAGTGCTGCGTACTACGACGAAAAAGAGAATGTTTCGGGGTATCAAAACAAAAGAGGGAAAAGAGGAAACAGTACAGTCCTACTTCGGACTGATGAGCCACGGCAATGCAAAAAAGCTGCGGCGAAAAATAGAAAACGAGCTGAAGAATATTGCGTAGTAATCCGCAATCTAGAATCCAAGATTCTCTTGTACGAGAATCACTCGCGCAGTGCGACCCATCGCTGCATTTTCTTTGTGCAATACAAGGGTTTTTGCATGCATCGTTCCGAATCCGTAGACTCCTTTCATCCGCTCGTCTTCGAGCGGAATCACCACCTCTTTCACGCGGGTAAATGCAGCAGCCAAATCTGCGACAATCTTTTGCTGGCCAACGACAAAAATAAGGTTCTTTGCGTTGAATGCGATGCTCGGGAGCTGACTGCCCGAATTTGACGCAATAAGAAGCATGCCGTTTTCGGTAAGTGCGTGGACGCTCCCGATATAATAGTCGGCAATAGTCGTTTCTTTTCTCAAGTACGCTTGTTTGACCTGATCTTTCTCAGCGAGAACTTTTTCGTGCAAATTATCCCAACCGTGCGTATTGCTTTTTAGGAGATCAATGTAGCCTATTTCCTCAAGCGTGCGCGATGCACCGTTGGCAACAGACGCACCTTTTGGAATCCATTCTTGTATTTGCGCCAAAGCCTCTTTTTTTGAGGTTACAAGTGTTGCAGCGAAATTATTTGCGCTGAGCGCTGTCATTGCGCTGTGCATCGTGCTTCCTGCTGTTGTTTTTGTATCCATACGTATATAAAGTATTAAGTGTATAAGTTTCTGTAGTGTACGCGCTACCACTGTACTTTGTAAAGTGTATACTACACTGTGAAGTACAAACTTTACATTGTAAAGTCCATGGAGATTTGCTACACTCGCATCATGGAAAAAGGTTCCAAATATAATTGCCCGATCACCGGGGTGGCAGAACTACTTTCGGACACATGGACGATGCTCATTATGCGTGCCCTCACCGAAGGGCCGAAGCGTTTCTCTGAGCTTGAGGTTTGGCTTGAGCACATATCGAGCCGGACGCTCGCGGTCAAACTCAAGAAACTCACCGAAGATGGTTTGGTGAATAAATCAAAGGAAGGCTGCTACAGTGCCACCCAAAAGGGGAAGGGTCTCAAGATCATAGAACGAGCAATGATCGCATATGGAAAGAAGTACCTGAAATAATGGAACTTTCGATACTTTCGGAGTCAGAAGATTTCATCTCTTTGAATAAGCCCGCCGGTTTAATTATCCATTCTGATGGGAGGACTGAAGAGCCGAGCGTTGCTGAGTGGCTGTTGGAGCATTGCCCGTTTCTCGCCGCAGTGGGGGAGCCATGGATCTCGCCACGGGGCGAAAAAATTATCACGGCAGGTCTTGTGCATCGTCTTGATCGCACCACGAGCGGTGTGGTGCTTGCTGCGAAGACGCGAGAAATGTATTTGTATCTGAAACAGCAATTTAAAGAGCGGAAGGTAGAAAAGCGCTACCTAGCCCTCGTTTATGGAGATATGGAAAAAGAGAGCGGAGAGATAGTAGCTGAGATCATGCGCAGTTCGGTGCCTCCCAAAAAATGGTACTCGCGCCCCACGACATGGGGCGACAGGCGCGCTGCCATTACTGACTGGAAGGTACTTGAGCGCATAACAGACGAAAAAGGCAACAAGGCAAGCGTGCTTGAAATAGAGCCTAAGACAGGGCGGACTCACCAGATCCGCGTGCACTTTGCGTCGATTGGCCACCCACTCGTCGCAGATCATCTCTATGCGCCTGAGAGTCCGAGCCTTTTTGGATTTCACCGGCCGGCACTACATGCTGTAAGCGTTACGTTCGACTTGCCCAGTGGAAAACGTGCCCATTTCGAGGCGCCGCTGCCACTGGATTTTCTAAATATAAATTTTTAGGCACGAGTTGAGTAGATATCGAACGAATAGCCGGATTGAACAATCCCATTTGAGATGCGATAGGGTACAATAGTATTGCTATGATGTACGTGTACGCGCTATTGTTAATAGTCATTGTTCTCGGCCTCTGGAGTGCCTGGGGTATATATCATCGCACGTTGAGCAAGCATTATTCACGTTCGTGAAGAATGCCGATGAGTATGATATTCGCGATTACCCCGAGCGCATCGTGGCTCAAACGACAGTGGAAGATATGTCATATCGCGAGTCTTTAAATGAAGGATTCCGCAGAGTAGCCGGTTTTATTTTTGGCGGAAATATGCAGAATCAGAAAATTGCCATGACAGCACCGGTGCAGGTAGGACCAGGACCGCCCACAAAAATAGCAATGACCGCGCCAGTTATGGCGCAGGATTCCCCGAAAGGTCTCACTGTTTCGTTTGGGATGCCACGTGCCTATACGCTCGATACGCTGCCCACTCCCAAAGATTCTCGCGTGCGCATCGTGCGGATACCTCAGCAACGTTTTGCTGCGAGGACTTTCAGCGGATATTTTTCTGTACGCAAGTTTCAAGAAGAGCGAAGCGTGCTCCTCGCTGCGCTGGCTCGTGATGGTAAAGAGGCCATGGGCCAGGCAGAGTTTGCGGGTTACAATGCGCCGTGGACGCCGCCGTGGATGATGCGAAATGAAGTGCTAGTTCTGGTTGATGGCACATGAGGCGTGTTCGTGTATGCGATAGCATGCAGGGTGAGTACGAGTACCTATGCTCGGCTCCAATTGGCAAAAACTTTGCGGCATCCTTCAGGCCGGACTTTACGCCTAAGCAAATGCTCGCTCTAGGCGTATTCGGTGGCGTATATATGCGCGATTGCTACAACGAATACCCAAAGGATTGGTTTAGGAGCGCTAAGCTTCAAAAGCCCGGACGTTTGGATCACGATCCAGCGCTCAATTATTTCGGAGTGAACGCGTCGCAGCCACTCTCTGAGTGGCGTAGGAAAGGGTGGATATACAAGGATGATCCACGCGGATGGTTTCAGTGGTATTGCCGATACTACATGGGGCGTCGACTTCCCGGAGAAGATGACCGCCAGATAAAAAGATGGAAAGCATTCGCCAGGCACGCAGCGCAAGTGGCTCGTAATTGCATGCCGGGTGACATGTCATGTCGGCGAGTGCAGCGTCAAGCGCTTTTGCATTGGGCGTATGACAGTAGAAGGCTATAAATACGATTAACGCTTCGCTATTTTCAATTATACATGTGATAGCCTAAGGATATGACTAAAAGTCCCCTCATCAATGCGCTTTCCGCAGCTGGGTACATCATCGCTGTGGCATCCTTCATATATTTTGCTCCTCAGCTCATCTCCGCCAATCATTTTGTCCTTATACCGATAGCGATGCTCTC
>JAYTRG010000003.1:0-7161 GCA_043746305.1 Candidatus Parcubacteria bacterium | reverse complement strand
TAGGGCGTCCGAAAAATAGGTAATTTTTCATCGTTGGCTGAGCGCCATGAACGCGCGGTGGTAAAGCGTTCTCAATAACGTGTACACGCGCGTCTTCTAGCGAGTACGGTGCGCGCCAAAGTTCTTTTTGCCAATCGCTGCTAAACACGACCATCATTTGCCTTAATGCGAATCGAATAAGACGCAAGGCAACCTTCTCTTTTAGATTCCACGCATGCTTGTAACTATAAAACTCTGGTAACGGAATCGCCTCGCGTGTACGCTCGGTATAGCTCTCCCACACAAAATCTCCTCCCACTCGGCACAAAATAGGCGCGGAGATGAACGGCGCTACAAGGCCCACCGGCACGGCAGTTGAAAATGTGTCCAACACAATAATTCCATCCGCTCCGCGCGCCGCATGAAGCACTTTTAGTGCATAGAAAAAATGACGAAGTCCCGTGGGCCATTTTTTTAATGATGCATACAGCACCACCTGCACCGTGTGCCCCGCGCGCTCGAGCGCTTCTTTTAAACTCTTGGCGTAAAAGCTTGGGCCACCGACTTCAGGCGGATAGATGGCTGTTGTGATTACAATGTTCATATACGAGAAAAAATCTTGTCTTCCATGGCAAGAGCAATGAGTCGCCAGTCGTACTTTTCTGCGGCAAGCTCGCGCGCATTTTCAACCACCCGCTCCATGAGAATGGAATCTCCTAGGTAGCGCTCTACTGCTTTTGCGATGGAAGCAGGGTCGCGTACTTGGCAAAAAATTCCTGTCTTTCCATCGAACAAAAAGTCCGGAATGCCCCCGACTGGCGTCCCGATAATAGGTACCCCTGCGGCAAAGGCCTCGATGAACGCGTTGCCCATGCCTTCGATGATAGAGGGGCGCACAAAAATATCGGAAATGCTGAGGAGCGCCGGTAGCTCATTATGCGATACGTATCCTGCAAATATGACGCGCTCAGATACTCCTATCTCGTTCGCCATATGTTGCAGCTTTGCTTTATCTTCGCCCTCCCCTGCAATGAGCAGCTTCACTTGTAAGGGCAATCTCGATAGCGCGTGGATAATGTCCTCAACGCCCCGCGAGAGTACGAGGCGCGACGCGGTAAACAGAAATATATCGCCCTCGCTCTTGCCGAATTGGCCCTTCAATTTTCTTTGCTTTTCTTGAGGCACAGGCGCGCTAAATTTGGCCACGTCCACACCATTGGGAATTATCTCCACCCGCCCGCCGTATCCAATCCCACTTAATTCTTTTGCAATAAAATTTGATATACATTTGACGACCGTCGCATGCATATAGATTTTTCTATACAGCGACCAGAGAAGCCGCAGCACAGGCTGTCTGCTCTTCATATCCTGGAATGCGTGGCCATCCTGAAGTTCCAAAACCATCGGTACTTTTGCGTACCAAGAAAAAAATAGCGCGCCAAAGCCAGCTTGATTCGCCATCATGGCCCACACCATGTTGTATGCCCCGCGCCGATGCAGTGAGCTCGCTTTCAAAAACGAAGTGAGTGGAAACAATACTTTGGCGACCTTGCAAAAAAACGGCAGCGAACGATCTGACACCTTTGCTCCGCGGACCGAAAATCCCACGCGATAAACGATAATGTTGCCAATGTGCTCGACCTTAGGAAGGTTGCGGTCGAAACGGAGCGTGATCATCTCAAACACATACTCTTTGGTATCAAGGCGGTCGGTAATCTCCTTTATAGCAACTTCTGCGCCACCTACGAATGGGTGGTACGCGAGGCTGAATATCAAAACGCGCTTCATGTCTGAATCGTAGCTGCTTCGCGCTCAAAAAGAAAGCATACACTCATACAGTGCTTATCAATCGTCTATCTCATAGGTCTTTCGACTTACATCCCATCACTCACCCGATCGCTGATCATCCACATCAAATATGTCCGACCGTCCAATCTTGATGAGATTGCGATCTTCAAGACCGAGGAAGGTTGAATACCTTCCGCAACCACCCATCGTTCTCAATTTTTTCGGCAATAAGATACATAACATCTTTGCCGATTTTCAAATCAGCTTTTAGGAGTACCATAAGATCTTCGCAGTCGTATGGATACACCCACACGCTATCCTGAAGTCGCACGAATCCCGCCGCCTGCATTCCACGCCGAAGTCTGCTGCGTGTCGAGCGCCTTGTTTCTGCAATGTCAAATATCACGATTCTATAGCGTCTGTCCCATCGCTTTTTCTCTCGCGCTTGAAGCGCCTTTCGCTGCTGCTTGAGCGCAAGCATATACTTCCCCTTCTTGGTAATACGGGCATACCGCTTACCGTTCCTTTCTTCGAAAACAACAGCGCCTTCGCCCGCAAGACGCGAAAGCGCAGTGCGAGTCTGATCTTTAAACCTTTTGCCCATGGGCGTCTTGGCAAGCAACTGGATCGCGTTTGGCGCTACCATCGCAACCAAGAGCACGCCGCTTAGTCCAACGGTGGAAAGAACAGTGTCTTTGACATACCCTCGCCGACGCAACGCCGCTGCGCTCTTTTCAAGCGTTCCCATGCATCTATCATATCACATCAAATTTGGACGGTCGGACATAATTGATGTGTTTTTATTACAACATTTTCTGCGAAGGTTACAAATAATTATGGGCGTCGGATACTTTTCTGCAAAGAGCATCCGACGATTCATCTATCAGTCCGGTGGACAACTCTCACAACACGAATCTCACCATACGGACCCGCTCATCACACGTATATCCTCTACTTCTTAAGTTGCTCGATGTAGTCTCTGACCGACATACTTGTCTTCCAACCGAACTCATTCTTAGCCTTCGACGTATCGACGACGCTATCCATGCGGTTCCCCGGCCGCTCGGGAAGCATCTCAATGTTATCGGTAAACATCTTTGCAATTTCTAAAATGGAGTAACTTTCGGGAGAACCGAGACCGTAGTCGTCGCCCTTCCCTTTCTCGCCTACCATAAGGAGACCTCTCGCAAGATCGTCCACATACGTGAAATTTCGTTTTTGAGTTCCGGGCGCGCGTACCGTAATCGGCTTTCCCTCCTTGTAGAGCCTCTTGAAAATGCCAATTGCAGAAGCGTATGGACCGACTGAAAGTTCGCGCGGGCCATACGCATTATAAAAATAAGTGACGGCATACGGGAGGTTAAACCATGAGCCATAATTTCCCACGAGCTCGGTGTTACTCGCTTTCATCCAGGCATACGGACTCTGGTGTCGTCCCATACCGCCGTCGGCAAACTTTGTGGACGATCCTGCGTATACGAGCTTGCATCCGCGTTTTCTCCAATACTCGAGTACCATGTGCGTCCCAAGCACATTGCTCTCCCACACCAAAGGCAGATCTTGAAAACTCTGCTCGACGCGCGAATATTCTCCGAGATGAAATATAATTTTGGGGTTTTCCGTTCCGAGCAGCGCCTCGATATCTTTGGTGTGCCCTTCAATGTACTCCGCCCCCGCAATATGATTCTCTTTTTTACCGATGAAGTAGTTGTCGAGCGAAATCACCCTGTATGTAGGAAGCGCCATCTCAATAAGCCGACTCCCTATCATCCCCGCTCCTCCTGTTACGAGTATCGTTGCCTTTTCTGTCATGAAGGTACGATACTCTATTCCTGCGCTTCTTCAATAATGTCCCACTCTTCTGGCTTTTTATCAACGGGCCTCTTACGCGTCATATAGAGGGCACCTGCACCAAACGCAACAAGTGAAAATGCAGAAAGGTACCACCATGGGCCAGAGCTTGTACTCGCTGCGGCGAGCTGAGAAGCGAGGGAGCTTGTCGAGACATCCGGCGGGATAAGATTGTTTGTTTTAGTGTTTGCCTTTACGGCCGCTGCGCTTATGTTTTTTGCTAGATCGGGCGAAGGTGCCACCTTGAGTGCAGGGCGCGGCTGCGCCATGTTGGCAGAAGCGAGCGGCGGCGCAAATCCAGCGTTTACCAAAGGCAAAATCTCAGAGGAGGAGGTTGCAGCAAGAGCGCCATTTGGATACTCGAGATACGAGCTGCTTGCAGCGATGAACCCGAGCTTCGCGGCACTAATACGCATGGCATGATTTGCCAAAATAAGCGTATACGACGGGAGTGTAAATACCTGTGTTGCATTGCGAATGATCCAATTCGAGAGATCAAGATTATGTTTCGAGGTATTTGCAATTGAGGCACTTCCGTCTGCCTCGTTCGAAAATGTGATCTGTGCTGCTTCGGCGGTGACGATGATGGTGTCCGAAACGGCAGTTCTATCGGAGGCGATTGAGAGCACTACTGCGTATGTGCCCGGATACTCCCAATGATGCAGTACTGCCGCTCCCTCGGCAATTGCACCATCGCCAAAATTCCATATATAGCGAACAGTGCTAGCATCGAGTATATGTTGCGTCCTGTCGTACGCGCCACCGTCAAATTCTACATCGGCTCCCACTGTTACAGTGCGATCATCTCCCGCGTCGACAAAAATACTCGGCGAAGGCGGCGCCACATAGGAGGTAACCGTGCCTTGCACCGATGTCACTGCATTCGATTGCGTTGAGGTGCTGGCCGAGACACTGGCATCTGCAGGCGGTATATAAGCGGCAGTGGCGTTCGCGCTCCCTGGCGTGGGGAGAGCGGCAATCCATGCGCCCGAAGATGTTTTCTGCAAGCTCATGCCGTCATCGGACGCTCCTTGGTCTTTTGAATAAGGTACGCTGTCGAGCGTACTTCCATTTCCATCAAAAACCATAACGGTACCGCCTGTGTTGTTGAGACTAATGGATGATTTTATGACAGAGTAGGAACCGCTCGTATGCTCGGCCAAAAAGGTGGTCGGGTCATTCGAGATAATAAGATAGCCTCCCGCAGGGATAGCAAGATCGCCTCTACCAACGCCTCCTTTTGGATCGATAAGCGTATGATTGGTGGTGTCAGAAATTCTCCACGAGCCCTTTATCGTGCCGCCTACAATTGTTACATCATCTGACCCGGCGTTATAGAGCTCCACCCACTCGCGGCCCGAGTCTGCCCCATCGGGATTGAACATAATTTCGGAAATAACCACTTGTGCCGAAGCAAGACCCGGGGTAAAAAGTGCGGCAATAAGCGCTGTGCTAATCGTTAGCCTCTCCCTTAAGAACGCGCTCGAGCATTTCTTTTGAAATTTCTCCTGAAGAAGCGGTTCCCTTGGTTTTTTCTTCGCGGACACTTGTATCATATTTTTCATTATCGCTCGTTTTTGATGCTTGCGGGCTCATTCGCTGCTGCGACTGTGGATTTCTCGAAATATGCGGATCAGGATTTTTATGTACCACGCGAGCCGCGTTTTTTTCTCGCAAAATATCGGCAGGAGAACGCCACGCTTCTTTTTGAATCTGCTCGACAGGCGACAAAGACACTGCTGTTGCCGCCGATGAACGCGCCGCATCGATTGCCGCTTTGAGACTCTGCGATGGCACTATTGCTTGCGGAGCCGCGCCCATCGGCTTGTTGTAGGTAACATATGTGTCGTTGCGATATGGTCTTGGCGCAGAAGCCGCAGTGCTCGGCTGCATCGGTCGAGTAACAACCGCAGGTCGCGAATCGTTGTTTCTCACAGGCAGGCGGCCATCTCCCCTATTTCCTTGGCCTTGGGTATTAAAGCGCGGACCTTGTTCGCGCACTGTGCCGCCAAAGCGCGGCGCGCTTTGCTGCTTGGGTTGCATCGCAAAATCGGATTGTTTGGCAACAATGGCAACTTCCACATCGGCTCGCGGCCGACCATACAGCTCGCGAGAATTATTGATTACGTCTTCGCGGTACGAAATGCGCGGCAATTCTATGGGCGGAATCGTTTGCGCCGAAAACGGCGATGAGCCCATCCCGTCTATCATAAGCGTAAGGTAAATTTGCCCAATGCCGAGGCCTATTAAATCTTCTGCCTCAAACGTGGGTTCAAACACTATCTTGAGTGTGTCGGCGTCAAAGGGCCCCACACGAAAACAAATGAGTGTGCCCACGTTACCAAAAACCGCATCGCGCACCTCTTCTTCCATTTGCTCGATATATTGGTTGGCCAACGTGAGTGCGAGCTTATATTTACGCGACTCGGAGAGAATATCGGCAAAGGCCTCGTTCATCATCGACTGAAACTCGTCGACGTAAAAGTAGCAGCGGGGCAGCCGCGCCATCACCGAGGCGGGCTCGTCTGCGCGGCTCATCGCGGCGAGATAAATTTTAACGGTAAGCATGGAGCCGAGGAGTGCTGCGTTACTCTCACCCATGCGACCCTTGGAGAGGTTGACGATAAATATTTTACGCTCGTCCATGAGCTTGCGTAAATCGAAACTCGATTTACTCTGCCCCACAATGTTGCGAATAAGCGGGTTTGCAGTGAATTGACCGACTTTATTTTGGATGGCAGGCGTCGCTTCGCGCGCATAGCTGTCGGTAAACTGCGCAAATTCTTCTGTCCAAAAAGCGCGAACGATTGGGTCGCTGACCTTCTCGACTACCGCCGCACGAAACGCCTTATTGGTAAGCATTTTGTTCACATCGAGAAGCGTCGAGTCGGGGTACTCAAGGAGCGCAAGTAGCGTATTTTGAAGTATGTATTCCATACGCGCACTCCACGCATCGACCCAAATGCGCTTAAGAGCGCCCATGAGACCGGATACCACAAGATGGCGTTTGTCGAAGCCTACGTCTTCCATCACATTGAAACCCACGGGGTGGTCGGTATCAAAGGGCGCAAAGTACACTACGTCTTTGATGCGCTCGTGCGGAATAAAGTCGAGCAATTTTTCGGCGGTGGAGCCGTGCGGATCAATGAATGCGATACCCTCGCCATTTTGAATATCCTGAATCGCCATGTTTTCGAGTAAGGTCGATTTCCCCATACCCGTTTTGCCGATCACGTACATGTGCTTGCCGCGATCTATAGCGCGAATACCAAACATTTCGCGTTTGCCTCGCGTGTGTGTCGCCGCAAAGTAGGTCACGCGGCGCTCGTCGTCTTTTTGATCGACCGCATTCATAGGTGCATTGTATACCAAAAAGCTCCCCTGCCTCTCACTCTACTCACGAGAAACGATGCTTAAGATTTTGTCTCGCCGTCTACGTCTTTTTGTTGCGTATGTGCTTTCTGAAACAATCGTCTGCGCACCGCTATGCCGAGTGCAATGACGAAAATTCCGAATACAAAGATAAACCACTGAAGCCATGCA
>JAYTRG010000002.1:0-9152 GCA_043746305.1 Candidatus Parcubacteria bacterium | reverse complement strand
TCCATCATGTTCTCGAGACGCTCCTTTCCCTCCTCTGTGCCTTTGTATAAGTCGAGAAGCCCCGATGCTTCTATAGCAAGCAGTACCGCCTCTGAAGCGGGCAAGATCGTAATTCCATACCTAATTTTTTCGAGTGTTTGCCGAAAGGCGTCCACCTTTGCGCGCGCCGCAGGCGCAAGCTTGGCATCTTCATTGCGCAAAAGCTTTTCGAGGGTCACCTTACCAATACCGCGCGCTGGAGTTGCGACGGTGCGCGCCATATCAGCCCTAGCCTTAGGGTTTTGGGCGGCGCGAAGGTAGGAAAGTACGTCTTTTACTTCCTTGCGTTCGAAAAAGCGCGTTCCCAAGACGCGGTATGGAACTCCAGCATGAAGGAGCGCTTCTTCCAGTACGCGCGATTGGAAATTTTCTCTGTATAGAATCGCGATTTCATCGGGGCCCGTACCGCTTTCAAGTAATTGTCCTGCCATGGCCGCTATATACCACGCTTCATCGACCTCATTGCGCGCTTCGTAAAGCGCAATAGGCTCGCCTGTTCCGCGGTTGGTGTATAGGTTTTTTGGTTTGCGCCGCCTGTTTTTTTCGATAACCGCATTTGCTGCAGAGAGAATGGTTCGGGTGGAGCGGTAGTTCTGCTCCAGCAGCACCACTTTTGTGCCCGGGAAATCACTCTCAAACTCAAGAAGGTGCCCTAAATTCGCACCTCGCCAAGAGTATATGTTTTGGTCGGTGTCTCCTACGACGCATAGGTTGCGTTTTTCTCCAGCAAGCAGGCGCGCTATTTCGTATTGCGCGTGGTTGGTGTCTTGGTATTCATCTATTGTTATGTACGTCCATCTACTTTGAAGCAAATCGAGCACCTTCGTATTGTTTTGCAAAAGGAGGAGTGTTCGCGCGAGCAAATCATCAAAGTCGAGTGCATCCTCGTCTTTGAGGACTTGTTCGTACTTCTCCCAGACGGCAGCAATGTGCTGCTCGCGGCTCGAACGAATTGCGCCGGAGAAGCTGTCTCGGCTGCGTCCGTCACCTTTGTATCTCGAAATAGCGGATAAAATTGCGCGAGGGGGTTGATCTATGTCCAACTGCTCGAGAGCTCTTTTCACTGCCCGCACAGAGTCATCGCGGTCCCAAATTACAAATGCTCGAGGAAGTCCTGCAGCTACGTGAAATTCTCGAAGTAAACGTACGCCAAGCGCGTGGAAAGTAAGAATGAGAGGCGCGTCGCCTCGCTCTCCGCCGCCCTCGGCAAGGAGCGAACGGACTCGCTCCCGCATCTCGCCGGCCGCTTTGTTGGTAAAGGTAACGGCAAGGATACGTCGACTCTCGACGCCATTTGCCATGAGGTGCGCTATGCGATGTGTAATGGTCTTCGTTTTTCCTGCCCCGGCTCCCGCGACTATGAGAAGCGGCCCATCTTTGTGGAGCGCGGCCTCTTTTTGACGGTCGTTCAGCGTAATGAGGTAATTAATCATCACGAAACTGTAGCACAGAGTAAATTTCACTATTTTTTTAAGAAATGTTACAAAAATTGCTTACATTTGACACAAATGCTTATCCACTCCCTATACCGAATGCCTATTGACCCCCCTTTTCATGACGGTACAGTGAAGGCTGGTTGTGGCTATCTGACTATACTTATATCTAATCCTCCCGTTTTTCCGGCGCCACTGCTGAAACAAGACAATCGAACGCACATAGGCTCATAAGAGGGCATTTTAGCGCTTTCTTCCAGGCTTTTTTGCCTACGTTGTCACAATAGCGTATTGCTACAAAAACACGTGAGCCCTCTCAAGGCGGTAAACGCTTCAGTCGGGTGACATATAGAGCACTAGAGTTTCAAAGAGCGGTAACGCTTATTTCGATGCTACTGATGCTCGGGGCAATTTTACCTGCGGCAGCTCATGCGGGTGTGTTTTCAGATTTTTTTGCCTCAATCACCAACTCTGCTCGGGCAGACGCCATACTCACAACTGACGGGGGTGTATCACTGCAAAATCTCGTGCTCCCCCAACCAGCGATGAATATCGACCCATCGCCGGCTCGTGGTGGAGGCGGGGTCACTATCGTAGGAGGTACGGCCCTTTTGCCGCAAGAAGGTCCTTCTGGAACCATAGCCGACATCGAGAAACCTGCGGATGGGACAATTTCAACCTATGTGGTGCGCCCAGGCGATACGATTTCTGCCATCGCGGCGATGTTTAACGTTACTGCAAATACCGTTCTTTCGGCCAACGACCTGCCCGGAGACGCTAATATTCAAGTGGGGCAAAAACTTATCATTCTGCCTGTTACGAGTATTTTATACACAGTGAAAAATGGGGACACGCTTGCAAGCGTAGCCAAGCGCTATGGTGGTGATTCGGGAGAAATTGCAACGAGAAACGGTATTGTTGATGGCCAACTTGTCGTGGGAATCCAAGTAGTCATTCCTAATGGTGAAGTGCCAGCAAGTGCACCTTCTTCGGTTTCGAGCTCTAAATCAGTGAAAAAGTTTACATCCCGAAAAACAAGCGAAGCTTCGGGTACTGTAATTCCGTTTGCCAATAATCCAGCCGAACCTGCTCACAACGTAGGCGCACCTGGTTCATCTTCGCAGATTGCCTATTACCGTTCCCCGCTTTTGCACTATATACAAACGCAAGGCATACACGGATATAACGCAGTAGACTTGGCCGCACCGGAAGGCACGCCCATTTACGCTGCGGCGGCTGGAAGTGTTATCGTGGCGCGTGAAGGTGGTTGGAACGGCGGATATGGGAGTTATCTGGTCATCTCTCACGGTAATGGAGCGCAAACGCTCTACTCGCACATGTCGAAGGTCATTGCATATGATGGCGAGAGCGTAGTACAAGGACAAATTATTGGGTACGTGGGTGAAACAGGGCTTGCCACTGGTCCGCACCTTCACTTTGAGATTCGTAATGGCATTCGGAATCCGTTTTAAGACCGAGGTGGATTTCCTATGGAAATCCACCCGTCTCCTAGCGACGGACGGGTTTGCCTTGGTCGCGCTGTTTTGCGAAAGATGGTACGCTAAGCCAGCTGATATTGTATGACGCTGCGCGCTGATATTGTAGTCGATCTCCAATATGGAGATTGTGGAAAGGGTAAAGTCACCCATTATCTCGCTCGTACCAAGAACTATACGCACGTCCTCAGGTACAATGGCGGCTCTAATGCCGGCCATACCATTTTTCATAAAGGTAAAAAATTTGTGACGCACCAAATTCCAGCTGGCGTTTTTTTTGGCGTCACGTCAGTAATTGGCTCGGGCTGCGTTGTTTCTCCCGAGCAGTTTTTCAAGGAATTAACAATGTTGCAGGAAGGAGGAATCGAAACTCGTGGAAAAATATTTATTGCAAAAAATACGCACGTCATTACGCCAGCAAACAAAACTGAAGACAAAAAAGCAGGGCTCGCAATAGGTACCACCGGACAGGGCAATGGCCCTGCATATCGCAATAAATATGGCCGCACGGGCGTTAGGGCCGAAAAAGTTCCCGCGCTCAAGCCGTATCTCATTGATTTGTATGAGACGTGGAATAGCGGAAAAGACGTACGCGTTCTTGCCGAAGGGGCGCAAGGTTTTGGGCTTGATATCGATTGGGGCGACTACCCGTTTGTCACCTCGAGCCATTGCACCACTGCTGGCGCTCTCTTAAATGGGATTCCGCCAAAATCAGTGAAAGATGTATGGGGTGTCGCTAAAATATATGAAACCTATGTGGGGAGCAAAAAATTCCAACCGAAAGGTATCGTGTTCGACAAGATCGGCGATTTGGGTGAAGAATTTGGCGCGACTACGGGCCGCCGCAGGCAAGTGAATTGGATGAACATGCAAACGCTTGAGCGCGCAGTGCGCATCAACGGTGTGACGCATGTCGTATTTAACAAAGTTGACGTATTGCGGGGAATAGGAGAATTTGCAGTCATAGAGGATGATTTGGTAGTGCATTTTGAAACCGAAAAAAAGATGCAGGCGTTTTTAGTAACCTGCCTCAGGCGCCTTGGTATCTTAAAGAGTAAAATATTTTTCTCGGAGAGTAAGGATAAAATTTGATAGTAGCCCTACCTGCCTGAATTATCCAAGGTCTTAGATTTCTCGCACACGATACTGGAGGGCTTCCATCATGTGGGCCGGTTCGATGCTAGTCGAGCCGGCAAGGTCGGCTATTGTTCTCGCGAGCTTTATGGTGCGGTGGTAGCCGCGCGCGGAGAGTTTGTAGTTCTTCGCGGCTTGCATGAGCGTTTTCTCCGCTTCAGGCAAAAGATTTGCGAGGCGTTCCAACTCTTTTGGACCCATGTCGGCGTTGGTTGAAAGCCCGGGCGAGTTTTCAAAGCGTTTTTCTTGGAGAGAGCGCGCGGCAGCTATGCGCTCGCGTGTCTCGTTGCTCTCAGCGTCTTCTTCAGGGCGGTTTTTTCGCAGCGCCAAACTCTCCGGCGGCATCTCACCCACCTGCACCCACATGTCGATTCGATCGGCTACCGGTCCCGAAAGTTTACGCCGGTATCTCTCTATGGCTACGTGTGAACAGCGACACTCGCGGCTTCCGAGTTTGCCGCACGGGCACGGATTTAAAGCGGCGATGAGCATAAAGTTTGCGGGAAACGTGGCGCTGCCTCTCGCGCGCGAAATCGAGACACGTGCGTCTTCGAGGGGCTCGCGCAGTGCGTTTACTACATCGCGGTGAAACTCGGCGAACTCGTCAAGAAAAAGTACACCTCGGTGCGCGAGCGTCACCTCACCGGGGCGCGGTACTGCTCCCCCGCCGATAAGTGACGCATAGCTTGATGTGTGGTGCGGACTTCTGAATGGCGGCTCAAACATGCCGGGAGCGCGCTGCGTTCCCACTATGGAGTGAATGGCGGTCACTTCTATCATCTCTTCTTCCGATAGCGGCGGCAGTAAGGCAAGCGAGGCACGTGCGAGCATTGTTTTTCCGGTCCCTGGCGGACCATAGAGCGCAATGTTGTGCCTCCCTGCCGTTGCAATTTCAAGCCCGCGTTTTGCGGTCTCTTGTCCGCGGATGTCAGAGAGCGAAACGCCCTCCTGCGGTTGATACGGAGCTTTTTTACGGCGCTCGTATGGGGGAATGGTACGCTTATTCTCGCCGCTGAGATGTTCGATAAGTGCGGAAAGAGTAGCAATGGGATGAATGGTAATTCCGGAAACCAACCCGGCTTCTTCCGCGTTTGCTGTGGGTACATAGAGTTCGGTGAAACTTTGATTTCTCGCGAGGAGTGCTATTGAAAGTGTGCCGCGAATTTCGCGCACCGAGCTATCAAGCGTTAGCTCTCCTGCAAACAATTTTCCCGCTGGATCAAAGGAAATTTGTTTCGAAGCGAGGAGGAACGAGAGTGCAAATGGTACATCAAAACCAGCGCCTTCTTTTTTGAGTTCCGCGGGCGCGAGCGAGACTACGATTTTCTTGTTGCTCCGTTTGGGTGATTCAAAATTAAAACCTGTGCAGTTTTTTATAGCCGAAGCTACACGGTCTTTAGACTCCTCGATGGCTTTGTCGCCAAGACCCACTACAGAGAACGCATGCAGACCGCGCGTGATGTCGCATTCCACCGATATAAGCTGCGCTTCCGGCAGAGCTGATTGCGCCCCAAAAACTCTCGCAAAACCGGACTCAACATCCTCCCGAGACATTGTTTCAATATAGCAAAGATTTTTGCCTATGCGTGTTCGATGCAGGTAGTTGCTGCCGGATTTGCTTCAAGCCGCTTCAATGGTATTTCTTCGCCACATTCTTTGCACGCGCCATAGATGCCGCCTTCCATGCGCTCAAGCGCTTCTTCGACCTCGCGATGCCGCTCCTCGAGCTCTTCCACCAAGGGGACGTTCGTTGCCAGCTCTTCTATTTGGTCGGCGACGTCTGCTGGGTCGGCCTCCTCGCCCTCGAAGCCGCTCGAGGAACCTTGCCAGTCACCGGTATCGCTCTGTACGCGCCCATGGCTTGCGAGTTCTTCTTCGAGCCCGTCTTTCTCTGCCTCGAGTGCTGCTCGTAATTCTCCCAGTGTTTCTTGTGGTACGTGTTGCATAGCGCGAGTATACCAAATTGTTTTATGCTCGCTACAATTTTCGCTGTGCCTGTAGGCGACTGAGAATTTCGGGGAATGATGCAAGGGAGCCGGCAATGATGAGCAAGTTTTGGTTGGGGAATGAGTAGTAGAGAGCAGTGGTGCCGTCGTCGTCCTTTAAGACGCGTATGTCGTAGTTTTTCATAATGGCGTCTTGGAACGTACGTAGTGCGGGAAGTGAGCTTGTACTTTGCGCAAGTAGGTAGGGCGAGACAACTTTAAACGGCGGCGAGAGTTGCCCGTCGATACTGCTTTCCCACTCTAGCATGCCAGCAAACGCTCGGTCATAGGAGGTGACGGGTATGATGAAAATAGGCGAAGGCACATCTGCCGAGTGGATGCCGAAAAAGAATTGATCGGACAGCGCGCGCAGCAAGTCGTCGGGCGCCTGCGCGTGGAGTGCGACAAGAAACTCAGCGAGTGTTGCCAGTCGCGTTTGGCTCGTGCTCGTGCCAGTAATTGTTGGCACAATTTGTAAAATGGAGCCACTGCCGCTCCCAACTGTAGCGGCCGCACGCGCGAGCGCTTGTTTTAAAGTATCGGCGCGCTGTCCATCGAGTGGAAGCGCGGTTTGTTGTTCCGAAAATATGAGCGATGAAGATTGTGCATGGGGCGGAGTTTTTTGTAAGGTGGTGAAATAGAGAGCGTAAAGCGTTGCACCGCCAAGCGCAAAAAAGATTACAGTGGTAATTATGAGAAACGCGCCTCCGCCGCGACGTCTTGGATTGCGGGGCGGAACAACAACCCGTGAGAGAGATGCCTTTGCAGTTCTTTTATCGGCCTCGAGCGCAGCTGCGCGAACGGTAGAGATGTTACCTTGCTGTACAGCACTCTGCAGGTCACCTTTCATGGTGTGAAGCGATACCACTGGTGATGAGGCACCTTCGATTGAAGCAACGTCTATTGCAGCGCTTACCTCCGCTGGAGGAAACGACATATTTTGTTTACTGGGAATCGCCGTAGGCGATGCAGAACCATGAGGCGCTTGTTGTGAGCGCAGAAATTCCGGCATTGATGCTGTCATAGCGCCAATGGGAGAAGCAGGGGCGGTAAGGGGGATTGTTTTTTTTGCAGCACCTACGGGATCGTGACGCTCGGGTAATTTACTGTCAGCCAGAATTTTAGAAAAATTATTGCCAGTTTGTTGTGAGCGTGTCGCGGGATCAATCCTGAGCCCCACTTCTTCCGAAAGCGAATATGCTGACGCAGGCGTTGGCGCAGCTACTTTCGGGGGCACTTTTCGAATCGGCACTACAGGTGTTATCACCGCTGGCGTAGCAACAACGCCACCTAGGTGTGGTGGTGATACTGTTTCTAGGTTTATCGCAGAAGGCGGATTAAATACGATGTCGTCCGCCGCTGCGCCCCCTGTCGCCTCCTTGTCGTCGTTCATGATATTCATCGCCGCCTTCCGAGGGAGTAAGCCCTTTTCGCTTTGCCCACTCTGGATCGGCTGCCTTGATAGAGAGATTATACCTTCCCTTCTCATCTATTTCCTTAATCATGATGGGAACAACCTCGCCAATTTGCAGGGCGTCTGAAATTTTGCCAATTCTGAACGGCGCTATTTCAGAAACGTGCACCAAACCGTCTTTGTTCGGCGCAATTTGTACAAAGGCACCAAAGTCGAGCATACGTACCACAGGGCCTTCGAGACGCTCCCCCACTTCGTACTCGCGGGTCATGCTCTCAATTTCTTTGAGCGCTGCTTCTGCGGTGCCGGCTTTACCGGTGATAAAGATAGAGCCGTCGTCTTCTATTGTTATGTCATCGCATCCTGTTCTTTCTCGGATGCCATTAATTGTTTTACCGCCAGGGCCGATAATGAGACCGATTTGGTCAACTTTCACATGCGTTGAAAGAATTTTCGGTGCGCGCGGCGAAATGTCGGCGCGCGGTAAGCCAATTTCTTTTGTTATTACACCGAGGATCTCGAGACGTGCTTTTTTGGCTTGTGCAAAAGCCTGCGCGAGAACTTCAAGCGGTACACCCTCCACCTTTACGTCCATCTGCACACCTGTCACGCCTTCAGAGGTGCCGGCGACTTTAAAATCCATGTCGCCGTGATGATCTTCAGGACCTTGAATGTCGGTAAGGACTTTATACGCTCCTTTTTTAGCGTCACTCATCATGCCCATCGCGATACCGGCAACTGGGCGTGTTATCGGGACTCCCGCGTCCATGAGCGCAATCGTCGAGGCGCACACGGTTGCCATTGAGGTAGACCCATTTGAGGCCAGGCACTCGGATACGATGCGAATAGTGTATGGGAACACGTCTTTACCAGGTAACACCATACGTATTGATTTTTCCGCGAGTGCACCGTGGCCGATCATGCGGCGATTCATGCCGCCCACGCGCCCCGTTTCCCCAACCGAAAACGGCGGAAAGTTATAGTGCAGCATGAACGTTTTTTTTGCCTCCTGATATTCGATGGTATCCAAGAGCTGTGCATCTCCCGGGCCGCCCAAGGTTAGTGCCGCCAAAACGTGTGTTTCGCCGCGATAGAAAATACCGGTGCCATGAATGACGGGCGATACGCCACCCGCCTGCGCGAACAGTGGGCGAATCTCATCGAGCGCACGACCATCAACTCGCTTGCCTTCTTGTATGCAGAGCTCATGCACGTACTCATCCATTTTTGCTTCATACACACCGTCGATAACACCAGGTTTCATCTCCGGAAACTTTTCGGCGGCAGTTTTTTGCCACTCGCTTTTTAAGAGCCCGAGCGCCTCTTTGTTCAAGAGGCCTTTGTAGCCGGCGATTTTCGATGTCATTACTTCAGTCCACGTGCCTTCGAGCGACTTCGCTGCGTCGGTAGGAGGGAGCGGTTTTTTTTCTGTACCGCGTTCTGCGATGATCTTGTGTTGCCATGCTTGGATTTTTTCAATTTCTTCGCTCGCCTTTTTGAGACCAGCGTTGAGCGTGTCTTCTGATACTTCGTGAGCGCCAACTTCTATCATGTTGATGAGTCCGTCTTTGCCGCACGCGAGCAAATCAAGCGTTGCTTCTGCGCCTTCGCGTTCTGCATAGTTTGGATTGATACTGAAGCCTGCCGATCC
>JAYTRG010000001.1:0-29010 GCA_043746305.1 Candidatus Parcubacteria bacterium | reverse complement strand
CAACAGACACAGCGTACGTTCCGGGAGTAAAACCGCCTTTTCCATAGAGCGCGCCCGTGCTCCAGCGGCCGTTCGTAATCGGTATCGGCGTCGGACTCTCTTCCACTGTCCCTGCAGGATCTGCAGAAGAAAGGGAGGTAATTTCTATGTATACCGAGGAGACTTTGCTTGCGGTCCCCGTAATCGTCGCTGGATTGCCGTCAGTTGTCATGAGCGAACCCTGGTCAATCGTTGCGGTAGGGTTGTTTGTGATTTGAACGGGCACATTAGATACCTGATTGCCGCCACATCCAACTGCCACCCGCGTCTTAGGTCCAAAAATTCCGTAAGCGGTGTCGGATTGAGAGGATACGAGGCCGAGGTCAATTTGCATTTGCCCCACGGCGCTAGCTGTTTTAAAGCCGTAGTAGCCAGTCGTATTTGCCGTAAGGTAGCCTTTTTGGATAAGGTAGTTTTGAAGTGACGTCACGTCGCTTCCGGTGGAACCAAGAGTTAGAGTGGAGGAGACATCAACGCACGCGGTAGATCTGCCCGCCTGCAGCTGTTTGATTTGCTGCGTAAGTTGCTGAATAAGCGCCAGTAAGGCTGTGATTTGCGACGAATTGTCGGTCGTTTGCGCCAAGGCAAAAGCAGGGCTTATAAAGAGGAGCGAACCTACTGTCCAAACCGCGAGTTTTTTACGCATACGAAAAATACTACTTATTATCTATATAAGAGAGCATACTAATATACATAGGCTAACACACCCCCCCCCGTGAAGTCACAAGAAGTTTGTGTGCATATCTTGATTACGTTGATGATCCAGATGATTTCGGCAGTTTCGGTTTTGAGGACGTTTTACCATATTAGAAAATAGAGCATGGGCGGGTTGCCGGTCTGTCTATACTGATCGCAAATTTTGCATTTTGTGGCGAAATACCGTACTATGCTCCCACTATGGCACGCGTATGCGAAATAACTGGCAAAACATCCCAAGTGGGCGGGGGGTATTCAAACCGTACCCGTGCAACCAAGTTTAACCCTACGGGAAAACGCCGCCGCCAGGTAAACTTCCAAAAAAAGACTCTTTTTATACCTGAAATCGGCAAAAAGATAACTCTCACCGTTTCAACCAAAGGTCTCAAAACTATGAAAAAGCGAGGTGCATTCGCCACGCTTAAAAAAGCAGGGCTGATTTAAGCTTCTTATCCCAAGAGGTAGTGGAAAACCTCCTTTACAACTTTTCTTTCATGCTATCCTAAGCGTATTACCTGTAGTAGCCAATAAATAATTCGCCAATCATTATGAAGACAGTTTCAAATATAGTAATGTTCCTAGTTGTATTTCTCGGAAATTATCTCGTTAATAACATAGCAGCAGGGCTTGCGAGCTTGGTGCCAGCTGCGCAAAGCGGCAGCGCACTCCTTTCAGCGCAGTACATCACGTTTGCGGTACTCGCCGCCATTGTTACGGGCCTTATGGCATGGTTTTTCTTCTGGCTCAACTCAACGTTAATGCAAAAGAGCGACCTAATAACTGGAGTAATATTCGGTGTAGTGGGCTTTGTTGTCGCAGTTTTAACCGCATTTGTGACCGGAATTGCCGGCGTACTGCTCCAAACAGGCTCCTTTTCGCAAGTTGCTCAAATTTTGCCACGCTTTGGTCCATACCTCTGGAATTGGACTACGCTTGTTCTCTTTTGTGTTTGGGTTTTACCTAGCGTATTGGTGGGCTTTTTGGCCCAAAAGCGTATGAGCACCCCTTCTGCGCAACCTATGGCGATGGGCGGCGAACAAACAATGTAACACCCGCATTCATCTATTTGAACGAGGCACTCGAGGCTCCCCTTTGGGGGCCTCGTTCTTTTTTGGACTTAACTTTGTGAGATACCACGATACTCCAATAAGAGCGCCATATACCGGCGCGAGCCACCACGCACTAAATGCCGGGAGCGAGAGTGAGGAATACGGTAGTCGGGCAATGAATTCTGTCATCACAATGATATATGAAAGAATGAAGTACGCTGGCAAACCAACGATAATTCCGAATGATGAAGATATGAGACCAAAAACGCCAGCTAAGAGCGACGCAAACATAGCATAGGGCATAAGAGGGAGTGTGAGGAGATTCGCGGGAAGCGCATACATGCTGATTTGGCCATTTTGGTATAAAAGCAATGGCAGCACTGCAATCTGCGTGGCAAGAGTAGATGCGGCAATCTCTCGTAATCCACCTCGCACTGGCACCCACAATAATCGCTTCGATATAAGCGGTGTAAACGTTATAAGACCAAGCGTAGCCAGCGCGCTCAATTGAAATCCCGGATCAAAACAAAGAATATATGGATTCCAAATCACGAGAAGTACAGCAGCTGCAGCGAGTGCGCGGGAAGCCAGAAACTCCCTGCGCGAAAATCGCGCCAACACCGCTACAAGCGCCATAATGCCGGCACGCGCCGCGCTTGCTGCTCCTCCCGACATGAGGACGAAGAACACTACGATACCGCCGCTTGAAGCAAGCGGCATGACGCGGATAGCGTTCAAGAAAGGTGTTCTTGCGAGTGTCCACGCCGCAGCGTTCAATACCACAGTTATGTTGTAACCAGAAAGTACCAGCATGTGAATGAGGCCTGCGATTTGAAAATCCTTGGTGAGCGCTGCTCCTATGGAGCGCTTATCCCCCACCGTGATGCCACCCGCAAACGCCGCACTCGGCTCAGGAAGGGCATTTTTGAGGCCACGAAGAAATGCCTGCTTAACTCCTATGGCAAACGCCTTCAGAGGATTCCCCGTTCCTGGTTCAACCTTTTCAAGCGTTGCAAAAGCGAGCGTAAACGAAATGCCTTGCGCCGCAAGGTACGAAGGATAATCGAATTGTCTGTTCACGCCAGTATCAAACGACGCCGGCAGTGTGAGTTTGCCGATTACTCGCACCTGTTCTCCGTATACGAGACTGGTTTGTGCGGGCAGCATGACGAGCACTCGTGCGCTGACAGGAGTTTTTATGCCATGCATAGCAATGTCGTTCACTATCACCGTCGCGAGGACACTTTTTTCGCGCACATCTGGCTCGGCGCTCACCTCACCCTCGAGTACAACCTGCTGTCCAACATGGTACGCGAGCGTAGGATCATAGGAAATACTCGCACTGTCCATACGCCACAGACCTACGCCCGCTGCAATAAGCGCGAGCGTCAAGGGAAACGCCAACATCCGCGTACGCCTGAAATAAGCGAGTGCAAGCGCGATACTGCCGACGAGCATTGTGAACAAACTAGCTACTGCACTCGTTTCAAACGAGCGGAGAAACACCCCCGCAAAAAAACCGCAGACGATTGCCCAGAATACCTGGCCGTTCATCTTTGCAGCTTGTCGCTATTTTTTACTCTTGTCCACAATATCGAGCCTAAGCATTTTAAACAGCATAAACATGACAAAACAAACGACAAGAAAATTGATGAGGGTTGAAATAAAATCGCCAATCTTGAATGCGCCAATTGCGTAGGCCGAAAGATCTTTTACGGGCCCGAGAAAGATTCCGGCTGCGGGATTTATTATGTCGTCGGTAAGCGACTGCGCGATTTTTCCTACAGCGCCTCCCAAAATAAAACCGGTAGCAAAACCTGCAACGCCTCTCTCGCGAACAAAATCAAAAAACTGCGTTGCTGTGGTGCGCGGCAAATCGAAGAAGTCACGAGGCGGCTTGGAGGGTTCTGTAATGGGAGAAGATACATCCATGCTTTTGAGTATAGTGCAGCAATAATCAAGAGACAAATCTCACGACTGCGGAGCAGTAAAGTCTTTAATGATATTTTTTTCTTCTTCGAGCGTAAGCGCTTTTTTGAACCGTGCCATCTTTCCTTTTACTCTTGTTTCGCATTCCAGCCACGTCTTGTGCACCACAATATTTCCATCTACCAAGCTTATATACGAATACGCCTTTTGATTTGAGCGAGAGCGTGTTTGCGTACGCGACGCTTTTGTTTCCGCATCGAAACTCAAATCTGATACGTCTATCAAATAATTTTTGCGGGCGCCCTGATAGAGTTCTAATTTTTCTCCGCGCGCAAACGCATCAGCAATCCTATCGGCTCGCTCGTTGCCCGCAACGCCAACGTGCCCGCCCACATAGTGCCACTCGATACGATTTCCAAAAGCCTCGACCAAATCGAGAAGCGGCTGCCATAGGTCGCGGTTCAATACTGCTTTTTTTTGTCTTGTTATCCAACCGCTTCGCTGCCAGCCGCTGCCCCACTTGGTTGCACCATTAATCACGTACTGCGAATCAGTATGCACACTAAGCGTTTCTTTTTTATATTTTTTTGAATACGTGAGTGCTTCAAGAACCGCGGAAAGTTCCATACGATTGTTGGTGGTATGAGCTTCTCCTCCGCCAAGCTCTGAGACATGTATTGCATCAGCGATTATAGCGCCCCAGCCGCCTCGTCCGGGATTCCCCTTTGCAGCGCCGTCGGTAAATATAATGACTTTTTCGTCTGACACGAAGTTAGCCTACCACGGGCTTAGCGTTTACGGGCGCTCCTGTGCTAAGTGCTGTAGCACGTCCTTCCATGAATCGATATGCATGCATCTGAGCGAGCAATATTACCGGAATCGCAGCAAATAATCCGATGAAAATACAGATGAGACCGGCCAACGCGACACCCAAAGAAAGAAGGTTGAGTAAAAAGAGACCTACTTTGTAACCCGTGGTTATACGCTTACTCTCCTTGAGCGCTTCAATTGGACCCAGTCCTCTATCAACTACGAGAAAAAGTGTTTGAGAGAACATGAGCATGAATATGATGCCGGGGATAATAAACAAAATAAATCCAACTACGATAATTAATATATACAATATATAGGCGCCGAGATATCTGCCGAGCAGCGACACGTCGATTTTGTTCCAAGCATCAGCGAGAGTTACCTGCGCCACATCATCATGTGCTTTGAGGAAAATAAATATGGTAGCAATACCAGTCAACACACTGACCACTAAAGCGAGTGCGGAGACGAAAGCACTCGCGCCGCCCTGGAACTGTAAGCGATTTATAATGACTGTCGAGATTTCTAATAGAATAAATATTCCAATGAGATACCACGCGCGCTTTTTAAATGTTTGCCAACCGAAACTGATGCACTCCGTTGCTTTAAATGTTTCCATACAAAAATGCTAGCATGGCGGCAAAAAGTCGATAATGCGCAAAGCGAGCGAGTCGCGGCCCGCAAATGTGTCACGCTCGAGAGTGACCAGCGCGCGCACGTTGCTACCCGCCTCAGGACAAAGCGTGAACGAGCTGGGGCTCTTAAAGAAGTCGAAGGACCGCACGCGCCTGCCGCTTTGCGGGCACTCGAGCGTCACCTCGACATGATTTTTTTCTTTGCCGAAACGGCGCACCTCAACCACACGCGACTCCGGAACGTGAAAAATTGGCTTATGGTTGCCCACACCAAACGGAGAGAGACGGGAAATGTCACGCAGTGTTGATTCGTGAAGCAAAGAAAGTGGGAGGCTCACATCGTGAGATACCGATTCTTTCTCTTTTGTTTTTGTTTGTATATGTTTCATCGCCTCGGCAAGCCGCGCTTGCAGCGCGTGGACACCCTCACCCGAAACCGAAAAACCGCCCGCATGCGCATGTCCTCCAAATTGCAGGAATGCACCCGAAGCTTCTGTAAACAACGCAGCGAGTGAAACACTACCATCGGAACGGCATGAGCCTTTTACATTTCCCGCAGCATCCCGTCCCCACAAGCACACCACGCCGCCACGCTCTGCCATCACAGAATTCGCCGCAAGCCCTAAAAGAGCTGGTTTCCATGATGGGTCTCCCAGTACCGTGATAGATTCGTTTTCAAATCTTTCCCGAGCACGTTTCTTTGCCTCCTTCACAATGCTTGCAACAACACCTTTGCGCTTTGCATTCAGCTGCTCAAGCGTTTTTGCAAGACGATCTGCCTCGGCGCGCTCTAGAGTGGTAAGGAGGTGAAACGCAAGCTCAGGATTATCCATGCGCGAGGCAGCGTTCAGTCGCGGCGCAATCGAAAAACCCACGTCGTCTTCAGTGGCAGCAGGGAGGCGCAATCGCGCACTCTCGGCAAGAGCGCGAAGCCCTACTCGCCTGCTTTGACGCAACACTCTGAGACCATAGTGGACGAGTGCGCGATTTTCACCGACAAGCGGCACCATATCGGCTATCGTTGCAATAGCAACCACATCAAGAAGCCACTTTTCCCATCCTTCGGAAATCGAAAGAAACTGTGACATTTCGCGATGCTTACCTTCGGCTATCGCCGCTTGCACAAACTTATACGCAACAGCCGCGCCGCAAAGGTGCGGAAACGGATACTCTGAAAGTTTCGGATTCACCACAGCGAGCGCGTTTGGGGCACCTATCATAACTTCATGATGATCGGTGATGATAACGTCACATCCAAGAAATCGCGCCGCCTCAACTCCCTCATGGCCACTTATCCCAACATCGGCAGTAATTATGAGAGTCGTTCCCCGTTCGCATAACTTGCGAACAGCGCTCGCATGGAACCCGTAGCCTTCGATGTCGCGATGCGGCATGTAGATTTCAAAACTCTGATAGCCGATTTTCTTTAGAAAATCATGAAACACCGTGGCCGAGCCGAGTCCGTCGCAATCGAAGTCGGTATATACAGCAATGTGTTCTTTTTTTTCGATCGCCACAAAAAAGCGCTCGATGGCCTTTTGCATATCGGAGAGGAGCAATGGGTTGTGGAGGTGATTGTCGTAGCTGGGATTGAGAAACGTATCCGCGTCTTCTATGCCCCGTTTGGAAAGAAGGGTGCGGACAAGGTCTGATACAGGCATCTTGGCGATTGTAGCACTATGCGCAGCGCGATTGAGACCGTACAAGTAATCACCATTGACGATATGAGCGTATGGGCGTTTACTTATGGTTGACGCACAAGAAACGAGCACTTGAAAGGGTACGGAAATGACCACGCTGCAGGATACACGGAATCAGCTAGCCGGATACAGGCTCACCACAGCGGAAATCTATTACCGCCATCCAGATTATCCCGACCTGATCAATCCACATTCATTTGTGTGGCAAGATTTCGATTTATTTCCGAGTTTTCCAGAACTCCGAAAATTTCTCGCTTTTTGGCAAAAATCACTTGATGGCAAACTGCATTCCATCAGAATCATGCACGCACGCTTGATAACACCAGCGGAGTTACGGTCGATAACATCGGAGCACTGGCTCAACTGATTAGATACGGAACACGCCATTACAAAGAGTCCTGCTGCGCTTCGACGCTCGGGACTCTACTTATACTATTCAAAGAAGGTACATTGGTATCGGGCATAATTTTAATAGCCCAATATTTTTTGTCTAATATTGTAATCTGGGTAAGTGATCGGTTTATGATTACAAACGACATTTGAACGACTGCCGGATCAATTTGATATACTGGCTTTATGAGAGACAGCTGCGTATTCTGCAAAATAGTACGCGAAGAAATTCCGGCAGAAGTGGTGTACGAAGACGATGCGTTCCTCGCATTTCTCGACATCCATCCGCAGTCTCCTGGTCACACGCAGGTAATCCCCAAGACTCACTACCGCTACGTGTGGGATGTGCCACACATAGGGCACTACTTTGAAGTGGTTCGCGACGTGGCGAAAGCAATGCAGCACACGTTTGGCCCGATAGATGAGGTACATTCGCGCATCATGGGCGATGAGGTGCATCACGCGCACGTGTGGATTTATCCAAGTCCCCAAAAAGCGCACGGAGAAAAAAACGATCTCAAAAGCAACGCCGAAAAAATTCGCGCCGCAATGAAAAAATAGAGGATCAGCTAGTGCAGGGAGAACTATCCAAGCGCCTCGATTCCTGGAAGCGTGCCCTTTAAGAGATACTCGAGCATGGCGCCTCCCCCTGTCGAGAGAAATCCGAGATTCTTTTCGCCAACGCCGCTTTCTTCTATTGCAGCAATCGTGTCGCCCCCGCCTATTGCCGAGAGCGCTCCTTTCTCTACCGCACCCGCGATGAGCCGCGCTATTTGATGCGTATAAGTAGTATAGCCGCCTTCGTAGAGCCCCGTGGGGCCATTCCACAATATATGTTTAGCGCCAGAAATAAGCGGTGCTATTTTTGCAACAGAGTCCGGTCCGATGTCTACAATACGGTCGCCTTTGTGCACCTCTTGTATACCCTTTACGCGCGCCTGTTTATCGGTGCTCTCTACGGTGACATCGACGGGCGATATAAAGTGCGAGTGCTCAAGCACCGCTTTGCTTGGCAACTCTTTTGAGATGAGCGAAATGCCGACCTCATATCCCTGCGCTTTCAAAACGTCGTTGGCAAGCGCACCCGCGACAAACACATGATCGTACCGTTCCAGGAGGAGGGAGATGAGTGGCGCTTTGGTTTCAAATTTAGCGCCGCCTAATATGGTAATCGACGGGCTCTGCGGCTCACGCGCAAAGCTCAGGTGCACAAGTTCTTCGGATAACAAAAGTCCGGCGTAGGATGGGAGAAATTTTGGAATACCCACAATCGAGGCGTGTGCACGGTGGGCTACCGAAAATGCATCGTCTACATATATATCGCCAAATGCGGCGAGCGCTCTAGCAAACACTTCATCGTTTGCCGCTTCTCCCGGGTCGCGCCTCAAGTTTTCTAGCAAAATTACGTCACCCTCCCTCATTGCCGCAACGGCATCCTTCGCCGCTTGCCCTAAGATATCCGGAACAAAAAAAAGCGGGAGTTCTCGCTTAAGCGCTCGGAACACCGGTTCATTGCTCTCCTTTGGGTCTCGCCCTATGTGACTGAGTACAATCACCTTTGCTCCTCGCTCTTTCAAAAAAACGATGCTTTCTGCTGCGCGCCTCACGCGAAACAGATCAGCCACCTCACCGTGTGCGTCGAGTGGCACATCCAGCCCGGCCCGCAGCAGAACACGCTTCCCTTTTAACTCCTCCTTCTCAATATCGCTGATGCTATTCATGGTTATTTTTTTGCGAGTGAATTGATAAGGGCTGTAAACTCAACTGGATCGGTGGAGGCGCGTCCGACAAGCAAGCCGCCCACCTCGCCCTCATCGAGCATGCGTTTTGCCGATGTATCGTCGATAGAGCCGCCATAGAGAATTTTTGTCGAAAGTCCTGCCTGCCCCTTCATCTCGACTATCATTTTGCGTATAAAAATAACCATCTCATGCATCTGTGTAGGAGACATGGGCTCTGCAGCGCCAATAGCCCATACCGGCTCATAGGCAATAATTATTTTTGGTATATCTCCTTCCACCACATCGAGCAGCGCTGCGCGCAACTGCTCTTTTATAACCACGAGATGCTCGCCGTGCATCCCACGCGTCCGCTCGCCAATGCACAAAATAGGTGCGAGTTTCTTAGTTACCGCAGATGCCACTTGCCGTCCGACATCTTCTTCACTCTCGCCTGCAGCGCGACGCTCAGCGTGCCCCACAATTACGTACTTAGCTCCCGCATCTTTGATTTGCGCCATAGAAATCTCGCCGGTAAAAGCACCGGCATCTCCTTCATGGGCATGCTGGGCAGCAAACGCAATGCTGCGCCCTTTGTAACCCCGAGCAAGCTCCGATATATACACCATAGGTGGCGCCACTATGATAGACGCGACTGGTATTTTTTCGGCAATGCGTTTCACGGCTGCAAAAAGCTGTTTGGCATCCACTCGTGTAGTTGGGTGCATTTTCCAATTCGCCACAATAAGAGACCTTGCTGCCATGGTTGCGATAATACCATGATACGCTGAGTACGTGTTAAAATTTTTATATGGGACTCGATCGTGGCTATTCCCTTGTGGAGCTTCTGGTAGTGATGGCGGTGCTTTCACTGATCGCCGCGCTCTCACTTCGCACCTACTTTGCTCTAAAAGAGCACGAGATTCTTGATTCAGACGCAGTGCGAATTAGCGCGGAACTTGCCGAAGCGCGGTCACTCACCTTAAGCGGGAAGGACGGCAATCAGTGGGGTGTTCACCTTGCCTCCACAAGCGTCACACTCTTTGAGGGCGCGAGCTACAGCTCAGGAGCGAGCGGCAACATCGTGACATCTCTGGACCCTTCGCTTGTGATCTCGGTTATCTCGCTCTCGGGGGGCGGCAATGACGCCGTCTTTCAACGACTTACGGGGAATACGACTGAAAACGGTGCTGTGACACTTACTCTCATAGCCTCTTCGACCGAATCGAAAACAATCACCATCTACGGAACAGGGCTTACGAATGTACAATGAGCATGAAGATTGATCAGCAAGCAGGGTTCGCGCTCGTAGAAGCATTAGTTGCGGCAGCAATGCTGTCGACTATCCTTGCATTTTCAGTGAGCGCGTATCTTCTCTCCGCTCAGATTGCCACCTCTAATGGCGCGGGCGTTGAAGCCGCATTTCTCGCCGATGAGGGGGTCGATGCAGTCCGCGTGCTGCGCGACAAAAGCTGGAGCACCAACATCGCAACCCTTTCTGTAGGGACTACTTACCACCTCGCATGGAGCGGGTCCACTTGGAATGCAACGACGACCGATAGCTACATCGATACCATTTTCGAGCGCTCATTCATCCTCTCCGACGTCTACCGCGACGGGAATAGCGATATTGCCGCTTCGGGCACACTTGATTCAAATACAAAAAAAGTTACGGTAAACGTGTCGTGGTTCCAGAAAGGAGCTACCACAACCCGCTCCTTCACGGTTTACATCACCAATTTTCTCAAAAATTAGTATGAAGAAAGCTTTGCACTCAGGTTTTACGCTCATTGAACTGCTTCTCTACACGGGAATCCTTATCATGCTCGTCGCCGTGGTGGGGAGCACCCTGCTTGCGTTTTCAAAAACCTACCGTTCCATTGCCTCCGAACAATCAATCGAACAATCAGCTGAGGGAATATTGGGACGCATGGTACGAGAGGTACGAAATGCCAAAACGATCGATAGCAGTAATAGCACGCTGGGTACGTCGCCAGGCGTCCTTTCACTAAACACAACAGATGCGACCGGCAATGCCGAGACGATTGGATTTTTTATCACCGGCGGTATTCTCCATTTAAAAAAGAATGGGACAGACACAGGCCCTTTGATGCCGAGCGCTGCCGATGTGAGCAATCTTGTATTTCGCTCAATTTCCGCAGGAAATACGACGGCGATTAAGATCGAGCTTACGCTTGAGAGCGGTACTTCTACCGCATATCGCTCTCGCTCATTTTACGAAACGGCCGTCCTTCGCGGTTCCTATCTTCAGTAGTATGCAAGCCACTCGTGTACCAAAGAGGCGTGGCGAAGCGGGACAGATCCTGCTCGGTATCGTCATTCTCTTTACCGTCATCACCACCGCCACTGTCCTAGGTGTGACCACTCCGATCATGCGACAAATTCAAATGGCGAATGATACGTACACAACTGCGCAAAGCTACCTTGCGGGTGAGAGTTTGGCGGAAGACATAGCCTATCGACTCAAAAACGCGAAATCGACTTCCGTGTCTGAATCGCTCACGGTCGGCAGCTCAACAGCAGTGGCAACGGTAAGCTCGAACCTTGGTGTGCAGACGATTGTCTCGACCGGCAACGACAACGCGCTCGAGCGCACCGTCACCATCGTCATGTCTCAGGGCACGGGCATCGCTTTTAATTACGGCACGCAATCGGGAAACGGGGGCTTTGTGATTAAAAACAACGCAGGGGTCATCGGTAATGTGTACTCAAATGGCAGTATCACGGGTGCGAGCGGCGCGTACGTTACTGGCACCACAATCGCAGCAAACAGCATTTCAACGACAGTTGACCAGAAAAATGATAGTCCAACGATTCCGTCGAATGACATCGTATTCGCAAATGCGAATACGACGCAGGACATCGCACAAAGCTTCCAACTCTCGAGCGCACAGGCAGCAAACAGCGTAAGCTTTTACATCAAAAAAATTGGTTCACCTGGAGATGCTACGGTTCGCATTATCACCGACAGTGGCGGCACTCCTGGCGGCAGTCAACTCACGAGCGCAACACTTTCTGCTGCACTCGTCACCACAAGTTACGGGTGGGTGAGTGTAGTGTTCCCGGCAGGAATTCCACTTGCATCCGGTACAACCTATTGGCTCGTGATAGATGCTTCATCAAACAGCTCAAATTACTACACCATTGGCGGCAACTCGAATTACGCAAGCGGAGAAGCACAGATAGGAAAATATGGCAGCTCATGGGCAAATACGTCTCCTGCTGGACTCGATGTATATTTTCGATTTTATGTCGGAGGACTAACGGCAACAATTTCGAACGTAACGGTCGGCTCAGCTGGCATCGGCGATACATGGGCACATACGGTCAACAATTCGACCATCGCTGGCAACAACTACTGTCAAATTGGAGTAAGTAACAACAAGCCGTGCGATACCTCGAAAGGTGATCCGTCGCCACAGCCCTACCCCGTTTCCGACGGCAATATTGCCGGATGGAAAGCGGACGCAGCTGCGGGTACAGTGATTAGCGGTGACAAAACGATTAGCTCCGCCACGTCCCTCGGTCCAGCTGAGATAACGGGCAATCTCTACATATACAATACCCTTACTCTCACAGGTATCGTGTATGTCGAGGGCGCCATTTCTACGGACAACAATCAGCAGATAAAACTTGATCCCTCCTTCGGCTCTAGCGGCACGATTCTCATGGCAGACGGCAATATTAATTTATCGAACGGTGCGAACTTCAGCGGCAGCGGCACTTCCGGCAGTTACGTCCTTCTCCTTACCAATAGCACTTGTACCGCAGCCTCGTGCGGCACAGGAAATAGCGCTGTAAATATCGCAAACAACGTTGGCGCCGTCATCATCAATGCTCAAAAAGGAGAGGTGTACGTAAAAAACGGCGCAGCCGCCAATGAAATCACTGCCGACTACGTTGATCTCGAACCAAACGCCACAGTCACTTACCAAAGCGGACTCGCCAATTCCAGCTTTACCTCCGGCCCCTCGGGCGGCTATCAGATCAATTCGTGGAAGGAGACGCAATAAAAGCGAGCTCATAATAGCGAACAAACGAGTTTTGTTTCGCAAGATCCGCAGGTATGAAGATACCGGCAGGTCAGCACTATCGGTGGCGATTAATGGAGCGGTTCCATCTAATTGATGTTTTGGGTAATTTGATAAATCGGCGCAATCATGGAAATAGCGAAAAAACCCACAGCAGCGCCGATAAAAAGCATGAGGAGCGGCTCTATAATAGTAGAGAGGTCTTTTGTTTTTCTGTCGAGCTCCTCTTCATAGTAGAGGGCAAGGCTTTTTAGCATCTCCGGCGTCTGTCCTGTTTCTTCCCCTACTGACATCATTTCTCCTACAAAAATGGGGTATAGTTTTTCATGTTTGATGAACGCAGTAGAGAGCGGGTCGCCGGCAGCTACTCCTTTTTTTGCTTCGTCAATTACGCGTCTGAAAAAATCATTCTGTACCACATCCCTGGTTATATCAAGCGCGGTCAAGACATCTACGCCGCTTGCGACAAGCGCCGCGAGCGAGCGAGCGGTTCGTGCCGCGTTCGTTTCTCGCACCATTTCACCAATTCCTGGTAGGTGCAAAAGCACCCAGCTAAATGCTATTTTACCTGGCTTGCTTTTTAACGCGGCAGTTGCGCCTATCACAAACGCAATAACGGCAATAAGCGCGAGCAGGGTGTGATGCGTAAGCAAATCCGACATGCCAATAATAACCTGTGTTGAAAAAGGTAATTTTGCATTCATGGAAGCAAACGTGCTTGCGAGCGTGGGGACGACAAATATCATCATCAGGGCGCCTATAACTAGGATTGCAACGAGCACAATCGAGGGGTAAAACATAGCGCCCTTAATTTTCTTTTTTAGGGTGTACGATCGGTCGAGTTGGTCAGCAACCAGCAAAAGCGCGCCGGAGAGATCGCCTCCCTCTTCTCCCGAGCGCACGACCGCTATAAAAAGATTTGAAAATATAGAGGGAAATTTTTCGAGCACAGCGTGAAGTGTTGCCCCCCGACGCACATCAGAACCCACTTGCGCGATAGTCTGCTTCACCCGCGGGTTGCCTGCCTGTCTCTCGAGTACAGCCAAACCTCGCGAGAGCGAGAGTCCCGCCTTCATCATCGATCCGAGGTTTCGAGCAAACAGGATCTTCTGTTGTTCGGAGAAGCGGGAGAGCTTGATGTTCCAATAATCAAGAGAGAGCGGCCCCGCTTTGCTAGAATCTGAGAAACTGAGCACCTTCCCGCCTTCCCGTTTGATAATCTGATACAATTCAAAGCGATCTTTTGCCTCGGCCATTCCGCTATACGCTTCGCCATCCGATTTTTCTGCTGTATAAGAAAATTTTGCCATGATATGGTTACTCCGTAATAACACGGAGGACCTCTTCGATAGTGGTGAGGCCCTGCACTGCCTTAAAAATTCCGTCCTCCGCCATACTTAGCATGCCTTCTTTTTTTGCCTGTCCTTGAATTTCATCGGCTGTTGCGCTCTTGATTATTAACTCCTTTATTGTGGCAGTGACAGACAGCACTTCATATATACCCACGCGCCCCGCATAGCCCGAAACATTTCCAGCGCCACCCTTTGGCCGAAAAAAAGGTATCGACTTCCACGTGGCGTCGGCTGGCACAATCTTTTCTTCCTTAAGCGCCTTCAAGACTGCGTCCGTATCGACGGCCCGCTCAAGTTTTTCCAGTTCATCCTTCGAAAGCGCGTATTCTTCCTTATCTGCGGTAAGTTTGCGCACCAGTCGCTGACCTATTGCAACACGAAGCGTGGAGACGAGGAGAAACGGCTCAACTCCCATATCAAGAAGCCGCGCAGCGGAAGCCGACGCGGTATTGGTGTGCAAAGTCGAGAGCACCAAGTGGCCTGTAAGCGCAGCGTTCACCGCAAGGGCAGCTGTTTCCTTATCTCGAATCTCACCCACCATCACCACATCTGGGTCCTGTCGCACGAGCGCGCGAAGACCGGACGCGAAAGTAAAACCGATTTCAGGGCGAACTTGTGTCTGATTAATACGCGCCATCTGATATTCGATCGGGTCCTCTACGGTAGAGATATTTACATCTGGCGTATTGATAATGTCGAGCAAGGTATAGAGCGTAGTGGATTTTCCAGCACCAGTTGGACCGCATGCAAGCACCATGCCAGTAGTTTTTCGCATCGCTTCGTGCATCCTTTCAAGCGCCACGCCGTGAAAGCCGACGCTTTCGAGCGTAAAGCCGGAAATAGAGTCTCGCAGCAGTCGCATGACGATTTTTTCGCCAAAGTACGTGGGCAATATCGACACGCGAAAAGAAATTTTTTCTCCCGCAGCCTCGGCGCCAAAGCGGCCATCCTGCGGCAAGCGGTGCTCGTCGAGCCGCATACTTGATAGAACCTTAATGCGCGCAGTAATCGCCGCTGCCGCTGCTTTAGGAAGCTCCATGGCGTCGTGGAGCAGGCCATCGATACGGTAGCGGATGAGAAGTGTGTTTTCCAAGGGCTCGATATGAATGTCCGATGCGCCTTGCGCGGCTGCGTGCCGCAAAAGCGTGTCCACAATGCGCACCGCAGGTACGCCCTCGGCTACTTGTCGGAGCCCCTTCTCACCGCCGTCAAGCGCATCGCCTGCCGTTTTGTTTAAATTTTCCGTTTCGCGCTGCAAAATATCACCTAGGTTGTCTTTGAGATCTTGCTGGTACTGCTTGAGCGCACCTTTTATCGAATCCACGTCGGTAAGTCGAGGCAAAATTTTGAGATGCGTTTTCTTTTTTATGAAATCAATCGCAGCCAAGTCGTCCGTGTCGAGCATCGCCACTTCAAGCTCGTCGTTTTTCTTTCCAAAAGCGATGATGTTGTTGCGGCGAGCGACCGGCTCCGGTATGAGCGAGAGCACATCGTATTTGATATTGCTCCCAATGAGCGAAACGAAGGGAATGCCCAAAATATAGGCATATGTGCGGCGCAGCTCATCTTCGCCGATCACGCTTTTTGAGACCAATACATCGCCGATAGGCTTGCCGCTTTGCTTTGCTTCCTTATCTGCTGCGTCAAAATCTTTCGCCGATACGAGACCAGAATCCGCAAGGAATGATTTGAGATGTGTATCGGCGATATACATAATTGAAAACGCGGCAACGGCGCGTAAGTAACGCCTAGTATTATATCATCGGATATAGCTGTGCATGCCAATCCTATGTGTGTTTCCGCCCAAAGCGATGCGCGAGATGAGGAGAGAATGTTCTCGCACATCGCTTTAGATAGAATTCCGTTTCGTCCTAGTGGCTCGCCATATTAAATATGGTAAGCGGACTCATCAGCGCCAGCGAAACTGGCGGACGGAACCGCATGTTTGCTACACATGCGGAATTTTTTGTTTCTGTTGCCAAGCAGTGTTGTTTTCACTGCTCCGCCGAAGCTAGGGGCGGAAGCGGTACCCGTACTTTTCGTACAGCCACTCCCGGAGCCGCTGAAGCCCCTTGTTGCCAAAGTTCGGCTAGCGCATAAGCTCGCGCCAGTTGTAATCGAACTCGGTCATATTGATCCCCTCCGGATAGGTGTTTTTAAACACCCTCCATTGCAGAGCCCCGAGGACATCCGCGAGCCCTCCCGCCTCCAGCTCGGCGAGCGAGATGCGGTCGGGCACGGTAAACGTTACTTTAAACATTTTTTACTCCTCCCCCAGAACCCCGAGGTGCGGGTGCGCCACAGTGGCGCAATGAACTCAACCGACCCACCTGCACCATGCAGACGGGGTGGAAAAAATTGGCAAGCCACTCATGCGAAGTGACTTGCCTTGCGTGTTTCATTGTCTCCACGCCCAGTGCCCTTTGGGCACGTTCATGCTCACCTCAACGTCATTCGGCAAACTCACAAAAATAGTGAGCGAGCCGTCGGACTCGAGTCGGCCCTGCTCGTCCGGAATATTTTTTGGATCCGGCGCAAGATCCGTGGCGATGAGAGCCTGCACAATGCGCTCGGTAAAGGCCTTGTACGCCTCCACCGCCTCCGGCGTAAAATTCACACTCGCGAGATCAATAGTATTTTCTGTCATGTTTTCCTCTCCTCTATTTGGCGCACACCATCACTGCGATGATATGCCCAATGAAAGAGTGTTCATCTTTTCTTCGGAGCTCAGTATGCTAATGTGAGTACATGAGCAACTTAACTCTCAAACAAGAAGTCGAACTTCTCCGCTCAGCCGTCATTGGTCTCATCGGAGAGTGTGACCCAGAAGGCGAATACCGCCCCGAGTTTGTGCGAGAAGTGCTTGCGGATCTTAAACGCAAACCAACACGTACCTTTACAACGCCTGAACAATTCCTCAAAGACGTGCAGAATGCATGATCGATGTTCGCTTTGACCCGGATTTCCTCAAACAAGTGCGATCGCTTCCCATAGAACAGAAGCGTAAACTCTCGAAACTCATCCCTCTTTTGAAGAACAACGTCTACGACAGCAGGCTTCATACAAAAAAACTTGAGCAACCTCTTGCAGGGCAATACTCGTTCAGAATTTCTCGAGACTGGCGAGTCATATTCCGCTTCCTCTCAGAGAAAGCTGTGTTTTTGACACGAGTAAAACATCGCAAGGATGTCTACCGCTAACCTATTCCTCCCCCTTTCTCCTCTGTTTGGCGCACACCATCACTGCGATGATATGCCCAAAAAAGGAGACGAGTGTGAACCAACACACTCGCCTCAATAAAGCCAGAACCTATACTGTACACATTAGCTGGCACTTGTGTGTACAGGCGGGGGCCTATTCCCGCGTGGGCCAAAACCTACAGCATTTGTTTTCCTTTCATGCTGTTTTTGCGCCAGCTACCGTGCTAACGCGCGATTTATTTTTCCCCGCACACGGGCAGGCAGAACTTACTTCGGCGGCCATCGCGTCCCGTGTTCGCCGGCGATCGCCTCGATGGTGACGGGGCCGTAATGGCCACTGGAAATTGCAATCCCCCGTGCCACGGCGAATGCCGTGTTCGTTATGGCCACGAATTCGGGGGCTTTAAACCCCCCGCTCGTGGTCACAATCCACCGGAACCACCGGTAGGTCCAACTGGGGTCTGTCGCGACCCCCACCTGGACGACCTCGATCTCGTCCGGACACCCGGCGCATCGCCGGATTTGGAGTTCCTCCCATCTCGAGTCGCGGATGTATGCGACTCCTCCGATATTAATCGGGCGGGACATCAGATTTTTTTGTCCCGTGAAGATTTTTGCCGGATGACCGGTCGTTAGACCAGCCTCCAGCATTCGATCCACGAACGTTTCTCGTTCGATTCGCTGGGCAGCGCCGGCGCGGATTCCGCCGGCGACGTCGTCTCCGGCGTAACTGCCCGACAAAAACGACAAAAGTTTTTGGGCGCCCGTTTGGTTCAACTCGAACATTTTACTAGCCCCTTTCCGGGCTTTCGCATCGATTAACCGCGATGCGAATTCGGTTGGCCGCCACCAGGCGGCCGGTTACACATTGTAGGAATCCACTTTCCTCACTCCGAAGAGTTCTTGGATGGAGATCCCTCTTGAACTTACAACACTGTTGCAAACTCAAGAGGAATGGCGGCCGCAACCAAGCAGCCACCAAACCAAACCAATGCCCAATGGATTCGATGCGAGGGACTTAATCGCATCTATCGGAGCCGCCACACTCCGATTTCGAGTAGCGTTAGCAGCTTTTCGCAGCGAGCGCGCGGATAGACTCCGCACGGTAATCCCATTCCCACAATGTGGCGTCCCCATCGACATTCACCCACGCGACGACGACCCACATATTGTGGGCAGGTGGTTGCCGATCGTTTGGATGCGGCTGGTGCGGGGCGAGAAGCCCGACCCGCGAGCGACCGCCGCCGAACGTCGCGGCGCTGAGGTGCACCGCATCCGGCAATTCGATGCCGGATTCCTTGATCTCCCGAGCTATCTCGTAGTACTCGTCTTCATGGAAAGCATCACGGGGGGTCCCGTAATGGTTTCCTTGGTCATGAATCCCGAGCCTGAACCCGGCTGGGCCGTTCGGCCAGCGGTCACCGGCTCTGAGGTCGGCCAAACTCACGGCCGCACTCAAGGCCGAAAGCCACCCCGAACACCAGTCGATATCGCCGCCCTCACGAGCGAGAATTTCGGTCAAGGCGCGAGGAGCCATCGCCCCGTTATGGTTCGTGGCCGCCGCGAAGGCCTCTAAGGCCGCCTTCGCGTTGTCGGTGACCCCGACGGCGAGCAACTTAATCATCGACTGAGCCCCTTTCCGGGCTTTCGCATCGATTAACCGCGATGCGAATTCGGTTGGCCGCCTTTCGAGCTGCCGGTTATTTTAGGTTCAGCACCTCCTCACCCCTAAGGGTTCTTGGAGCTGTATCCCCTCTTGAATTTGCGATTGTTCGTAAACTCAAGAGGAATGACAATCGATTACCATTCGATTGCCAGCCCAACCTTTTACCGACGCGTCCTTCCTATCCTGATCTGGGTCAGGCTCGAGGTATGGGGACGCCGCTCCCAATTTTTTACATTGCCGGAGTCGCAATGCGGAGAAAAATTTATGATGTGTTTTGCATCATGTATCTCCCCTTGTGTACACCTCTCTTCCCGCCGAGATGCGTAGCGTCGAAATTCTCTCTCAAGAATCCCGCCGCAGCGTTCTGTAGGCGCACGTTTCAATAATTGTTATGTGTTTAGGCCTAAGAAGACTGCGGCGGGATTGCGAGCCGATGGCTCGCAATCCCTTAGCTTGCTAATAAGTAGTCACATCCTGCCGATCTCTCCGCGGCAGAGTTACTTTGTAATGTCTGGGCATTTGCCACTGGTTAGCTCGCAAGCTCACCATGAAATGCTATGACCTCGCTATTCGTTTCTGTACAGTCAGGTATTTGTCAAAGATCAAGCCTCTATTCTCGGCCCCTCGATTCGCCAGCTGGCTAACTCGGGGTGAACAAAGACATTTCTGAAGGCGAAAGTTGGTTTATGTTTTCACCTCCAGCGGATGTCTCGACTCAGTGTCGGACCGTTGCCCTTCCCTTTCCATCTCTCCTCAGAGTGATTGGGTGCAACGCCGGTGGCAGACCATCTTTCGGATGAATGATCTATAGGGAGGGGTGTTTGCGACCCATTCCTCTATAGATACGCCTGCCGTGCAAACGATGTGTTACGAATCACGCCTCTCTCCTCCTCCCTCGCTTCCCTTTCGGTTAGCTCAGGATTCGGTGCGCTTCGCAAAACATCCTTCTGTAATGAACTTTTATCTTCCGAGAGTATACACCGCTCCCTTACACTTGTCAAGTATCATAAGACAGATTGACTTAAAATGTCACAGGAATAGACGGCTTATACTATGCATTTTTAGATTTAAGCCATATTTTTGTCATACAAGCTTGACAAATTAAAGGCCATTTGCTACTGTAGCTCTAGTGGACAATGTTTTTGGCTTGCATAAAATCAGTCAGCGATTATAATGGCATTATAATAATCAAATACATCCATATGGCACAAAAAGTAATCCAGGTAGGTTCTTCGGCGGGCATTACCATTCCACCTGCAATCCTCAACTCTATGCGAGTGCGCCTCGGCGACACCATTGACCTTGTCCCTCAACCCGAAAGCGACTCAATTACCATCAACATAGTACGAAAAACTAAGAAGACCGTCGTAAACAAAGATTTGATTGCGTGGGCGGAAGATGCGATTGCCCGTTACCGTCCGGCTCTTGAAGCACTGCGCGATAAATAAACCATGTACCTACCTTCTGCGGAGGAGATAATCACTATCCACACGGCCGTCATTCGTACAACCGGTGGTTCCGACGGCCTACGCGAGGCTGGCTCGTTGGCTATGTGCGCGAGTAAACCTGCAAGCGCCTTTGGCGGCAAGGATGTGTATGCCGATGTATTTCACAAAGCAGCGGCAGTCTTGGAGTGCCTTGCTCGAAATCACGTATTTGTGGATGGCAACAAACGCACAGCATTTATGACCGCGCTTTGTGTAATCGAACGCAACGGACACCGCACGTTTTTCGACAACACTGATATCGAAGAGACTATGGTCCGCATTGTGGTCGATAAACATTCAGTCGAAACAATTGCGGCTTGGCTCGAGAAAAACAGCAAAGCACTATGACCGACCAATCATACCTTCCATCGCTTACGCAAGCCGGTCTCACCCCGCAGCAAGCGGCTGTGTATGAAACTTTGGTAAAAATGGGCGCTACCCCCGCGCGCAAGCTCGCTTTAGAATCAAAGCTTTCCCGCCCCTTGGCATACAAGGTGCTCGATGAATTGATTGAGCAGGGATTGGTTGAAAAACAAGATAAACCTGGAGCAGTGGCAAAATTTTTGGCAGCGCACCCGCTTAAACTCAAAGAAATTGCCGATAAACGCTTTGAGGCAGCACAAACTGCAAAAATTGCGCTTGATGGCGCAATGGGAAAGCTCATTTCCGACTTTAATTTGCAAAGCGGCAAGCCTGGCGTGCGGTTTTTTGAGGGACGAGAAGGGGTAAAAGAAGTGCTATGGGACACCCTCACCTCAAAAGAGAGGTTGCGCTCCTATGCGGATATAGAGGCAATCGCCAAGTATGCCCGGGACATTAATACAGAATACGTCAACGCGCGAAAGAAATACGATGTGAAGAAGGATATGATCGTGCTTGATACTCCTGGCTCAAGACAATTTTTGGGGGCTCGTTACCCTGAGATTATTGATATACGCTTAATCAAAATGGAGGAGGCGCCTTTTCAGAGCGTCATGCATATTTACGACAATAAAATCTCCTATATCACCCTCGGGGAGTCGCAGATGATTGGCGTGATTATCTCTGATCCCCGTATCTACGTCACCCACCGCTATCTGTTTGATTTCGCTTGGAGACAGGCAACGCCTTATGCAGCTTCTGAAAGCTCTTCAAACGCTGCGTAGTATTGACCACCACGCTGCACAAGCCTTGAAATTGGACGTGACGGACTTATTTCGCGCGGCACGAAATTAAACACACTCCCAGCGGCGCTGGCTCGTTCACACACTTCGTTGGGCATAAACAACTTACTTGCTACGCGCTCTGTAGCGGTGTCACGTCGCATATGCCACACGAACCCCAGATTGTTGCTTGCCGATTGCGACGAGTCGGCAATAAAACCCCAATCGAGATATTTGCGAGCAATCGGTGTATCCGGGCGGCAATGGAGCGAAAACGAGGCACCTTCAGTACGCTTTGTATGCATAGCAGCCTCAAATAGAGCTTCTCCTAATTTTCCTCCGCCATAGTTCGAATCCGAATAAAACGATCCTATGTAGAATTCTTTATTCCCATCCGTTTTTTGCGATTCATCAAAACGTACGAGACAGACGATAGCTCCCTTATGGCGGAGTGCGAAAAACGTGGTGTCAGGGCTTTGAGTGGCTTTTCCAAATCCATCGATAGTTGCTTGCACGTACCGCTCCGTTTCATCAGGCAGTGCATCTTTGATCAAGTAGCCGACGCGCGCCACGTCGTTGGCGCTCAATATAGATCCATCGCCACTGTCGAACGAAAGCTCGGCACTTTCGGGGAGATTTTCGAGCTTCAACTCTCCCCCTCCTTTCAAAAACTTAAACGACTCTGCCAAGAGTTGCGTTTCCGAGCGAACTGAGCCTACCAGCCTAAGCAGGGCATCAGGCGTATCTTTATACTCATGCGCCTTGCGAAGGAGATCACGCGCTTTGTCGAGGCGTCGCGAAACAATGTTTTGTACTGCATCTTTGCCTGAAACACCAAATGATCGCTGCAGATACTCGCCCATCGTGTCGATTCCTGCAATGAGTTTTCCATATGCTTCGAAAACTTTTTTCGCGTCAATCTCCGGCACATCTTTTGCCAGCGTAAATACTGCTTCGCGCAAGTTTTCATCGTTTGCCGTGACAAGGAACGTTCGGAGTCCGTCAACCCCAAAGCTCCGCGCAAAATTATTGACTACCCCCGACTCAGTAACGGTTTTCCCATGTAACGCAGCGAAATAGTGCCACTGTTCGCGCAAAGAGAGCTCTCCGAGCGAAAAACCAAGATCTTCTTCTACAGCTTTTCGAATTGGATCCGAAAAATAAAGCTGTAAAGTGGCTTCATCAAAAATAGCCTTTTTATCTACGCCGTTATCTGGAACAAAAACGTCAAAACCAACTTCATGATCTTTGCGTGGCACACCCACATAATTTACTGACGCCGGTTGGTTTTCGTGTTTTGTCAAAAAAAATGATCGAATATCTTGTTCCAGCTTCCGGTATTTGCGTACTTCAGTTGGGTCGTTCTTCCATATGTCGATAATGTCATAAGGCCAATTTGCTACATCGCTTCCCCAATAAGGCGCTAGGATTTCGTCTTTTTTATTTAGGGCTGCTTCATAAGCCGACTGAGTCTCAGAAAGATTATGCAGGAGCTGACTAATCTGTAACGATTCCGATTGGGATGTGGCGAGAAGAACACTTCTTCCTTCGTGTGGAACAAGCATGGCGTACTGACTGTTATTCGCTCGAAAGGGTAGCCATGATTGCAAATTGTCAGGTTCGTTAAACCATTCATTTGCCGCTTTTGCAGACACCCGCTCTTTTTCGACCGCGGCCGTCAACGAAAGAAAATAATTATCCGAGGGCTGTTGAAACTGGTTTAAAAAATCGACCGCGCGCTGTTGCATGACGGGTCGCTCTTTGTTCTTCCAATTCCAGTTATGAATATATCCTGTACTAACGACCTGTAGTAAGGATACGGCATCAGGAAACGAGGACGCATTGCGCGCAATTTCACTTTTTATAACGTTTGCAAACTCTGCAAGTCGTTCACCGTTCCCATTTTCAAGCAGGGTGCGCTGTAATTGAGTACGCCACGCCATACTTTTTTCATACGCACTTCGTGCAGAACAGTGTTCATCAAGGCCCACCGCCGCGGAAGATCGAAAAGCAACTTCGCGTTCATATTTTGCCCAGTCGAAACTTTGCTGTATGACCTCCCCACCCGCATTAAGTTCCTGCGCAAACATCGCACAATCAGCGTCGAAGTTTGTAGGATTTTTTTCCTTTAATTCCTCGAAAGAACTCGGCCTTTGTTCCAGCGGTTCGATGATTTCTTCCGACTTCTTTTGTTCAACTGCTTTCTCTCGCTGTCGTGTTTTCGGTCTCAAAGACTCTTTCATGCCGCCAGCATACCACTTGCCGCTCGCGCTTGCTTTTTTTTAAAGCCGGGGTAATATACGAGGTATCAGTTCCGGCATCCGCCGGACACTTTTTTTAAAAATTTTACTAAACTTAGTAATTAACGACCAACGCCTCACGCCTATGTCACTTCTCGACCTTAAAACCCTAAACTCAGCCCTAGAAGAATTGCAGCAAGAGCGAGGTATCTCTCGCGACTCTGTAGTTGATGCCCTCTCTACCGCTCTCGCTGCGGCATATCGCCGAGAATACGGCAAACGCGGCCAGATCATCCGTGCATCGTTCAATGCCGAGACCGGCGACATGGAATTCCGTCAAGCCAAAATTGTGGTTGACGAGACTCTCGTCCGTAAAGAGGGTGAGGAAGCAAAGGGCGACGACGATCAGCGCAGCCGCTTTAATCCCGAGCAACACATAATGATTGAGGATGCTCGCCGCATTAAGCGCGACGCCACGCTCGACGAGGAGATTAGTTTTCCGCTTGAGGCGCGCGAAGATTTCGGCCGCATTGCCGCGCAGGCTGCAAAGCAAGTCATTATGCAAAAGGTTCGCGAAGCGGAACGCGCTTCTATCATTACAGAATACGGCGAGCGCGAAGGCGAAATAGTAACCGGCCACGTGCAGCGTTTTGAGCGAGGAAATCTATTCGTTGACCTCGGTCGCGCCACAGCCATACTTCCCTACGATGAACAAATCCCGGGCGAGCGATACCGCCAGGGCGAGCGAGTGCGTGCGCTACTCCTTCGAGTAGACGAAGGCGTGCGAGGCACCTTTATACGCCTTTCTCGTTCACACCCCCGCTTCCTTACTAAACTTTTCGAAACCGAAGTACCAGAAATGGCAAGCGGAGTCGTAGAAGTAAAAGGAATCGTTCGTGAGCCGGGAAGTCGAGCCAAAATAGCGGTATTTAGCCACGACGACCACGTGGATCCGGTAGGAGCGCTGGTGGGCCAGCGCGGTGTGCGCGTGGCTGTTGTTACCTCCGAACTCGGCGGCGAAAAAATTGACGTGGTGGAGTGGTCGGAAAAAGCGCAGGACTATGTAAAAGAGGCGCTCAAGCCAGCCCAAGTGCTCTCGCTTGAGCTTCGTGAAAATGAAAGTCACGCTTCTGTATTGGTAGCAGACGACCAGCTTTCACTTGCAATTGGTCGCGGTGGCCAAAACGTACGCCTTGCGGCCCGCCTCACAGGATGGAAAATTGACATTCGATCTGCAACTGGCCCTGCCGGAAGCTCCGAGGGCAGTGCCCGAACTGCCGCTGTTTCAAGCGCAGCAGTAGAAGACATTTCGGCGCAAGAAGATGCATTTGCAGAAACAAAAGCTCAAATGGGCGAAGACGGAGGAAAACCAGGAGACGGCGAGGAGAATCTCGAGCCGCAAGCGCAAGATCGCGACATAGAAGACGAAGTACTCGAAGAGGAGCAGGGCGAACCCGTAGAAAAGGAAAAAGATGTTGAGTAACCCATTCCGGGTACATTTAGAAAGGCGCCTATACGGCGCCTTTTGCTATTGCCAAACAAAGCATCATCTTGCTACACTCCGCTTACTATAAGCTAACTTCAAACACCTATGAACTTGTGGCACGATGTTCCTCTCGGCGAGAATACTCCAGATGAGATTAACGCGATAATCGAAATCCCAAAAAATTCTAACAATAAATACGAAGTGGATAAAGCAACAGGTCTTATTAAACTAGACCGCGCCAATTACTCCTCGGCCGCCTATCCCTTTGACTACGGCTTTGCACCACAAACGCTCTGGGACGATGGCGACCCCTTGGACGTTATCGTGCTTACCACGTTTCCCCTCCACCCGGGCATATTGGTAACGGTGCGGCCCGTCGCAGGCATCGACATGATAGACGCAGGGGACTCCGACTATAAAGTAATAGCTGTTCCGGTAGACGATAGGCGCTGGGACGATATACACGACCTCGCTGATATAAATAAACACACCATAAAAGAATTTCAGCATTTCTTTGAAACTTACAAAATACTGAAAGGTAAGCCCGCTCCCGTGGAGATTCGTGGTATCGATGGAAAAGTGGAGGCACTCGCCGCAGTGAAGCGCGCAATGAAACTCTACGGAGAGAGAGGGGCAAAGTAGGCTTTTCCCCCGCTTTATAATACGCGCGCTCTGCACTCGGACGCGTTATGATAGATTCATGGCTGAGGAAATTCCACAGACCCAAAACACAAACAGGCTTCTTTCGCCCGAGCCTCCCAAGCACGGCTCTACATTCGGCATAATAATCATAATTTTCTTACTCCTCGCTCTTGGCGCGTACTTTGGCCTTGTTCGCATACAAGAGCGCAGGAAGGCATCCCAGCAAATTCCCTATATTCCTGCATCAACTTCAACCTCATTGAAGCAATAGATACCGCGCATCAGCCATACAATCTGCCCGCCCCGTGACGAACTTACGTTTACAAGGTACAGTGCCGCGATGCAATCGGAACAAATAGAAATCAAACGCGATGAAACGGCGTGGGAGATAGAGCTAAAGGCTTCTATCCCCGCCTCCGCTATGGAAATATATAGAGAGGAGTCTCTAAAGGAACTTCAAAAAACTGCCAAATTAGATGGTTTTCGTCCTGGTAAAGTCCCCCTTGAACGCTTAATTGCTATATATGGAGAAGCACAGCTCTTGCGTCTTGCGGCTGAGCGCGCCATTCAAACTGAGCTGCCTGAAATTCTTGCCAAGGAAAACCTGCTCATTGTGGAGGCGCCTCGCGTACAAACTGATACGCCAGAGCCGGGCAAACCACTTGCCTTTACCGCCCGCGCTTCTCTTCCGCCGGAGGTGAAACTGCCAGAGTGGAAAAAAATTGCCCAAAAGCACAGCGCCAAAAAAGAATCCGTCACGGTGTCCGATGATGAGTACACGGAGGCGCAAACACACATTCGCCGTGAACGCGCGCGCATAGAAAAGGTGGAGAAAGGTGAAGATCAGCAAAAAGCATTCGAAGCGTCGAAAGCGCTCCCTGAAGCAGATCTTCCGCCACTCGACGAAGAATTCGCTAAGTCTTTAGGCTATGAGTCGGAGGCAAAATTCCTCGAATCTTTGAAAACAAACATACTAAGTGAAAAAGAAGCACAGAAAAAGCAGCAGCTCCGTAATGCAATCCTTGAAGACATCGTGAAAGAAGCCAGTATCCACTATCCCGTCGTAATGCGTGAGTACGAGCTCGACGACATGGAAACGCGCATTAAGGATGATTTGGCGCGCATGGGCGCCTCCTACGAACAGTACCTTATTGAGGTAAAGAAAACGCGCGAAGAACTACGGAAGGAGTGGCAAGAGGCGGCTGATAAGCGCGCAAAAACACGCCTTATCCTCTCTGAAATTGCAAGACAAGAAAAAATTGTGGCTGATGCCGAGACAATAGAGGCGGAACTAAAGCACGCAAAAGAGCACTACAAAGAGGTGGACGAAAACAATCTGCGCTCTGGCATAGCTCACGCAATGCGCAACGAGAAGGTGCTGAAATTGCTTGAAATGCAGTAGAAATTTCGTGCACAATTTGCGCCGAGATGCTCTCATCTGCTACACTCCCCTGCATGCATACCAATCGTGCTCGCACTCAGCCTACTCGCCTTAGTACTTCCTCGCTTGACGCTCGGGCGCAGATGCTCGTTCCTATGGTTGTAGAAAAGACCTCCATGGGAGAACGGGCATACGACATTTACTCGCGCCTCCTGAAAGAGCGCATTGTGTTCCTCGGAGGTCCCATAGATAGCGATGTAGCAAACCTCGTGGTGGCCCAGTTTCTCTTTCTTGCATCAGAAGACCCTAAAAAAGATATTTCTTTTTACATAAACTCCCCCGGTGGCCAAGTTTCCGCTGGCCTTGCCATTCTCGACACCATGAATCACATCGAGCCGAGCGTCTCCACGGTGTGTGTGGGTATGGCAGCCTCAATGGCAGCGATCCTCCTCTCTGCTGGAGCAAAAGGAAAGCGATTTGCCCTCCCAAATGCCGAGGTAATGATTCACCAGCCTTCGGGAGGCGCCGAAGGTATGGCCGCCGATATTGAAATTACCGCAAAGCAGATTCTCAAGCTTCGTGCCCGTCTCAACCAAATTCTAGCCAAAAACAGCGGCCAAAAACTCGATCGCATCGAAAAAGACGTAGACCGCGACTTCTTCATGAGCTCCAAAGAGGCACAGGACTACGGTATTATCGACAAGGTACTCGGATAAATATCTCTTCGCCGTCTCGCGCTGGCGCTTTAGAAGTCTCATGCTATAGTAGCTGAGCATGAATTTAGTAATTTCGATATCTAAAAAATTCCGTGCGCAAAGCAGCCTAAACGCCTATATTACGATGGAAATCAGCCCCATATTGGAAGCGTAAGACCCTTTGCGTGACGGAAACCCGTTACGTATATGTCAACAGCACTCGTTCTCACACTCCTAGCCGTCGCCGGTCTTGTCGGCATTGGCATAGGTTATTTCCTGCGAGTCATTATTAGTCTTGGCAAGCGAGGTTCGATGGAGCTTGAAATCCGCCAAATGATGCTCGATGCAGAGACGCACGCCAAAAAAATAACCGAAGAGGCCGAGAAGAAGGCGGATCAGCGATCGGAAAAGCTTTCTCTAGAGTACCAAGATAGGGATAAGCAACTTAAGGGCACAGAGGAGCGGCTCGTCCGCCGTGAGGAACTTCTCGATAAGCGCCAGGTAAACCTCGACACTGAGGCCGAATCTATAGCAAAAAAACAAGAAGAAGCTCGCGCAGCAAAAGAGGCGGCAGAGCTGCTCATGAAACAACGCCAGATGGCGCTAGAACAACTCTCTGAGCTTTCGGCCGAAGACGCAAAAAAAGAGCTTATCCAATCAGCAGAAAAGCAGTACGAGCAAGATTTGGAAAGCCGGATGCG